>NZ_BLIJ01000076.1:0-73283 GCF_009811475.1 Alteromonas sp. KUL150 | reverse complement strand
CGTAGCAGCGTCACTGCTATTCACTAGAAGCCGTTGCCTCTTAGTGACTCACCCTGTTCGAGTGAGGTGCGCATTTTACATCGTTTGTTTTCGATGTCAACCATGTTTTTAAACTTTTTATTTGCTTGAAAACTTGGTTTCGCACTTGTTGCCAAGTTGGCTTTCTTTTTCTCGAAGCCCCCTCAGAACGTGGAGCGCATTATAGATACCTGTTGAGAAAGATCAACACTTGAATTGGATTTTTTTGCTTTTTAAGCCATTTTTAGTGTTAAACGCTCATTTCTGCATCATTCCTATCAGCTCAATGCATCTTTCGACTAGTTTTTTCACATTTTATTGTTCTAATTGTTACAAATGAGTAAACTGTATACAGCCTCCAACACCATAATAAACAATAGAAAGGTAGGTATATGAAAGTAGGCTTTATTCAATGCGCTGTTATTAGCGCTATTTTTGCAATTGCAGGTTACTTGTTATTTTCTTCTGCTAGTTTGAACGTTCATGTTCCGCTAACCGTGTCAGCAGCTCTGTTGATTAGCGGTATCGTTACTCCATGGCTAGCGTCTCTTATTCAAAGTCCATCTTCCTCAGATGCCAGAGCACATTCTAGTGAAGGATCGATAGAAACCTTGTATGTAGGCAATTTGCCTTATCGTGCAAATGAAAACGCCGTGAAGGAGTACTTCAGCAGTTTTATTGAAGTACAGTCAGTTCGACTCATGAAGGATCGTAAAACCGGAAAACGAAAAGGCTACGGCTTTATCGAGGTGGTGACTGACGATCTTAATAGCGTTATCGATAAGACAAACGATTCGATCTTTCAAGAACGCACGTTAAAAGTGCGCCCAGCGAAAGACAAAGTCGATCACGAATAATCTACATCACCACATAAAAAAGCCCGGTAAGCATCAGCACCGGGCTTTTTCATTTTAGGGGGATTTAAGACTCGTTAGTTTCAGCAGATTGAGGCAGCCCGTCTAGTAAGGTCTGATTAAAAGATCGAAATCTATTAATAGCAGAAATTAAGTCTGGTACCTGCACATCTTTCATTTCGTTTATCAATCCAGCAATTAACGCATTGTAGTCTTCGCTACTTGCTAGCTTATTCTCTGCATTGGCAAACGTATCCATCATCTTTTCTAAATACTGAGCTACTGGACTTACTACGTTTCCGTATTTAGCGTTATCGTTATTATCTTCGCTATAATGCTGGATGTTCTCGTATGTTTTCAATACTTCAGTTTGTGTTGTTCTGTTTAGTTGTAGTGCGTAACCCACTAATTCCTTATCGTCAAAGCCTAAGCTTAACGCTTCCTCAAATGCCTTATCGATATCGCCACTGTAGAAGGTGTCAGCTAGGTCTTGAACTTGCCCAACCAAATCAGCTATCGAGTCCAATTCATCTTCATCAAGCTCTCCTTTCAATGAGAAGCTAATACCACTTCGTTCATAGTACTGATACGAAGTTTGCTGAGTATAAGACGCCGAGAAGTTAGTTTCACTTTGCTCACCATTTTCTGTGCTAGGCTGCCCTTCAGATGTCTGAGCCTCAAAGTTTAGCTGCTGAGATGCCTGAAACGAACGCAAACTCTCGAAGCTAAAACTTACTTCATCGCCATCTTTAGTTCTGATCGTCAAACTACCACTTTTCTCATCAGATGCAGCAACGGCATTTAACCACGAAAGTGTGACAGCATTTGCTTGTTCGCGACCAAAAATATCGGTCTCTAGATCATCTATACCCGTGTCGATGAGATCGCGACTTTTTGTCATTCCTTGCTCGATCTCTTCATTCATAAAACCGGCTAAATCTTTTTCAGCCATGGCAAAGCCTCGGCTTACGCCTTCTCTTGCTTGGCTAAATAAACTATTTAACTTCTCATCACTTGCACCACCATCGGCAGCTCCGCGAATAACACCGCCTACGAACTTAAGTACATTTTTTGCAACTTTTTCGAAGTCGAACAAACTATTCGACTTCTCTTCTAGATTCTTTTCTTTGACATCCTTTGGCTTCTGCCCGTCTATTTCCAAAGATTGGCTTAAACTCGTACTGACGATTCTCATGCCAATGCTAGTTTGACTACTAGACATGGATACCGACGCCGCTTGCTGTTTAGAAAATTCGGCCGCCTGTTGCAAACCATCCTGTTGCAATTGCTTCTTTAACGCTTCATTTGGGTTAACAGAAGCCTTCTGATCAGCTTTCTGATCGACCTTTTGCTCGTTCATGAAAGCCTTGATTTGACCCACGTTCATAATTTGATCCTCACTATCCTCTTTCATATTATCGGCAAAGAATCGATATTGTTTAATTTTAATACAGATTTTTTTCAGCTAAGGGCTCAGATTCATGCTGGGTGTATTGCAGTTATTTTATAAGGGTCTACAATTCGCGCCCTTAACTGTGAATGGAGAATTTTATGACCGCGACCGAACAACAACGCTATGAAGCTCAATTAGACGAAAAAGTAGATCGTCTCACCGCGTTGCTTTCTCCATTTAATGCGCCTGAACTTTCTGTGTTCCCGTCTCAACCAACGCACTACCGTATGCGCGCCGAGTTTAGAGTTTGGCATGAGGGAAATGACTTATTTCACATAATGTTCAATCAAGAAACGAAAGAGAAGTACCGCGTAGATAGCTTCCCCCCTGCGTGTAAAGCAATAAACGATGCCATGGCACTATTGCTTGAGGAAGTTAGACCAAACGAATCACTAAGAAAGAAGCTTTTTCAAATAGATTATCTTTCTGCGCTATCTGGTGAGGTTGTTATCAGCCTTCTTTATCATCGTCAGTTAGATGAAAAATGGGAAGAGGCTGCAAGAAAGTTAAAAGCGACGCTCGAAGCCCATTTTCCGAAAGTAAACATCATTGGTCGTGCTAGAAAGCAAAAGCTTATTATCAACAACGATTTTGTTATTGAACGTTTACCCGTAAACGGTAAAGAGTTTATTTTCAAGCACATCGAAAATAGCTTCACTCAGCCCAATGCCGAAGTAAACTGCAAAATGATTGAATGGGCATTGGATTGTGTAAAGCCGCTTTCTGGAGACCTGCTTGAAATGTATTGTGGTGCGGGTAACTTCTCACTGCCGCTTGCGCTTCATTTTGATAATGTCGTGGGAACCGAAATTGCCAAACCTTCTGTTCAAGCTGCTCAGTTTAATATTGAACAAAATCAGCTTAGCAACGTGAAGATAGTCAGATTAGCCGCCGAAGAATTTACTCAGGCTATGAAGGGCGAGCGCGCGTTTAGTCGTTTAGAAGGTATAGACTTAAGCACATATAACTTCACTACGGTTTTAGTGGATCCGCCTAGGGCAGGCTTAGATAAAGATTCATTGAGAATGATACAGGACTACGACAATATTATTTATATTTCGTGTAATCCTGAAACCTTGGCGCAAAACCTTGAATTGCTGAGCGAAACACATGAAATTGCAGAATCAGCGCTTTTCGATCAGTTCCCGTTCACTCATCACATAGAGGCAGGGGTTCTACTTACACGCAAAAGCTGATTTGAGTGAGATACAAAGGCTGGCACTGGGGCCAATTACATACAAATTTTAATAATATTCCTAGGCTAGCCTTTCTGCGTAGCGCCCACTTGAACAAAACGAAGCTGGGCTTTCACTCTCTCACCAATTTCTCGGCGAAGTTTATCGTCAGCTTCTAATGCCTCCGCTCCAGCACTAAATACCAGTCTTACCATAGCATCAGCTTGAAGCTGCGCGCATGCGTACTCCACGCCCTGCTGTTCAATGATATAGTCGGTCAGTTCATCGATGAAATGCTGTATTTCTCTGAATACCGCTAATCGGTAAGCAGATGATGTCCCCGTGTGTTCTCTAAGAAGAAGTCGAAACACGTTAGTATTAGCAGCGATAAACTCCATGAAGGTTTCAACAGAGGTGTGAATAACGCCGCCCCCTGAAGCAATGCGGCGTCTTGCCTGACGCATAAGCTGACGCAGTGCTAAACCCGCTTCATCTACTAGCGTTAACCCTAGTTCGTCCATATCTTTGAAGTGTCGGTAAAATGAAGTTGGTGCGATACCCGCTTCCCTGGCAACTTCACGTAAGCTGATTGCCGATAAACTGCGGTTTTCGTCTAGCAGTGAAAACGCAGCATGGATAATGTTTTGGCGGGTTTTTAATTTCTGTTCTTGTCGACTCACATTCGCACCACTTGTTGATTAGGTTGTAACGGCATGATGATTTTCAGCGACTTGGAATTAGCGCCGTTGTCATCTCAATAGCCATCAACGCAATCAAATTTCAAACATCAAAGACTAGCTCGTGTAGTTTATCGCAACACAGGCTTGTGGGGGAAGAGAAACAAAATCATCTCTTTTATAAACAAGTATTAAGCAAAAAAATCAATAAATACGCGCGTTCTACGTTAGCTTTACTATAATTAAACTTTACACATGTAAGCAGAACTTATCTGGGTTTTGCTTGCCTGAAGCTCTGTAAAACGATAAATTAGCGAACAGTTGTAAGCCAAGTAGTATAAAATGAAAAAACCTCCTCTTATCCTAACTAATGTGCTGGTATTTATTATATCAGGCGCTATTGCATTTATTGGTGTGCCGCTATGGGTGGCTTACCAGGGTATCGATTGGGCAGAAATCGGTACTGCTATCTTCTTATTTTACTTCACAGGTATGTCTATCACTGCTGGTTATCACCGCTTGTGGTCGCACAAAACCTATGATGCCAATGTTGTTGTGCGAGTCATTCTAGCAATAGGTGGTGCTATGGCGTTGCAAAATAGTATTTTGCATTGGTCATCAGATCACCGTGTGCACCATCGCCATGTTGATGATAACGATAAAGATCCTTACTCAGCGAAAAAAGGGCTTTGGTTCGCCCATATCGGCTGGATGTTACGTGAGTATCAAGCTAAGCGTTACGATGATTACAGCAACTGTAAAGATCTACAAAAAGACAAGGTGGTTATGTGGCAACACAAGTACTACTTGCCTATTGTGCTAGCGGCCAACTTTGGTGTTACAGGGTTGTTAGGTTATCTAAATGGTGATGTTCTTGGCATGATTTTAGTAGCAGGTATGCTTCGTCTCGTGCTTGTGCATCATGTTACGTTTTTCATCAATTCTCTTGCGCATTTTTGGGGTAGTCAGCCTTATACCGATAAGAATACGGCACGTGATAATGGCGTTCTAGCATTCTTTACTTTTGGCGAGGGTTATCACAACTATCACCATATATTTGAGTACGATTACCGTAACGGCATTCGTTGGTATCAGTTTGACCCGACTAAATGGCTGATAAGAGGCCTGTCTTTTGTAGGTCTAACGTCGAACCTTCGCAAGGTGCCAGAAGAGCGTATTGAAAAAGCACTTGCTGCGATGCAGTTGCAAAGAGCGAGTGAAAAAGTATCGCTACTGCCCAACGCTGAAGAGATGATGAACACTATTCAAGAAGAATACGACTTATTGATGCAGCGAATGAGTGATTACTACGCCACTAAAAAACGTGTGATGCGTGTTAAACAGCGCACGTTAAAACGCAGTTTAGAAGGACTAGAACTTGCGTATAAATACAAAGAGTTAAAGCATGCGTTTGCGGTTCAAAAAGAAAAATGGACGCAATTGCAGAGCTTGTCACTTCAAATGGCGTAAACACCTTCTTTATCTTTATTATTTGTAAAAAACCACATAAGTCTATGCTTATGTGGTTTTTTTTGATCTATAGTTGGAATGACACATCAAGTAAGGTCGTTATACTAGAGTTTGTTGTAAGACTTGACTTCATTTTAAGGTTAAATATTCAAACTACATCATTGAATTATCATGGCGGTGATTGCGATTTCAAACGCCACATCATAGAAGTAACAATACGGGAAAGTAACATGGCAACGAAGCAAAAAACAAAGGCTCCATTGTATCACTATGACGCAATAGTTATTGGCACAGGTCCTGGTGGAGAAGGTGTTGCAATGCAGCTTGCTAAAGCAGGAAAGAAAGTTGCTGTAGTAGAACGCTACGAAGCAGTAGGAGGTGGTTGTACCCATTGGGGCACTATTCCATCAAAAGCCCTTCGTCACTCCGTCAGTCGTCTTATTGAATACAATTCATCGCCCCTATTTGCCGACAATCACTTGAGTAAAAGCCTTACTTTTTCAGACATTATGCGTCACGCTAGCGGTGTTGTTAAAAGCCAAACGCGACTTCGTTCTTCTTTTTATGATAGAAACCGCGTTACCCTTTTTCACGGTGAAGCCAGTTTCGTGGATGCTCACACGTTAGAGATCACCCGTAAAGATGGCTCAAAAGATACCGTCACTGCCGGTCAAATTGCTATAGCAACCGGTTCACGCCCTTACTGCCCGAAAGATATCGACTTCAACCATCCACGAATTTATAACTCAGACACCATCTTATCTTTAGATCACGATCCCAAGTCCATCATCATCTATGGTGCTGGGGTAATTGGGTCAGAATATGCCAGTATATTTAGAGGTTTAGGGGTAAAAGTTGATCTCGTTAACATGCGCGATCGATTGCTTTCATTTCTCGACGACGAAATATCTGACGCGCTAAGCTATCATTTATGGAATAACGGCGTGCTTATTCGTCACAACGAAACCTATTCATCAGTTGAGGCCACCGATGACTCGGTGATTTTAAACCTAGAGTCAGGCAAGCGTATGCGGGCAGATTGCTTATTATTTGCTAATGGTCGCACGGGTAATACCGATACGCTTAAACTCGAAAATATTGGCCTAAAAGCCGATGGCAGAGGCCAGCTGCGAGTAAATGAGAATTATCAAACTGACGTAGAAAATATCTTTGCCGTAGGTGATGTAATTGGTTATCCCAGCTTAGCATCCGCAGCTTATAACCAAGGGCGCTTTGCAGCCGAGGCGATGCTAGGTATAAAAACTCACTCTGCGCTGGTAGAAGATATACCGTCTGGTATTTACACCATTCCAGAAATTAGCTCGGTAGGTAAAACAGAGCAAGAACTTACTGCTGCTAAAGTCCCTTACGAGGTAGGAAGAGCCCAATTTAAACATTTGGCCAGAGCCCAAATTGCGTCAACCCAAACAGGTAGCCTGAAGATATTATTTCATCGAGAGACGAAAGAGATTTTAGGAATTCACTGTTTTGGCGAACGTGCGTCTGAAATTGTTCACATCGGGCAAGCTATTATGCAGCAAAAAGGCGAAGGCAATACAATTGATTACTTCGTTAATACCACCTTTAACTACCCAACAATGGCTGAGGCTTATCGTGTTGCCGCCATAAACGGATTAAATAGGATTTTCTAACGGGCACAAAAAAGCCGGCGAAATTGTCGCCGGCTTATATGCGTTAACTAAAAATTAGTTACGGTTCGCAGCAAGCGCATTAAGCGAGTCTTTGTGAGCTACGATATCGATGTGCATATTTTCTTGATCGAACGTCATTGTTGCAATGGCGTAGTCACCCTGACTCTCGCTTGCAATGTCGATCAGCTTTGCTTGTGCATCACGGAAACGAATGTTATTGCCAATTTGATCTGACATACATTGGTTATTCATTTCGAATGTTTTTGCATCCATGCAATCGAAAAGCTGGTTATCACCAGATTCCGCATGCGCAATACCAAAGGCTGCTGATAGAGCTAATGTTAGTACTACTTTACGCATGTTTCTTCTCCTGTGTTACAGTCTAATACTGTTATCAATAAAGATACTGTATATACATTCGATAGTCAACTTTAGATCACACTAATATTACAGAAGTATGACAGTGAGAAATATTTGGAGAAAATTTTGAAAGGGCATGATGAGTTGGTAGCAGAGGCACTAAAATGCTCACTCTGTGCTCACGCGCTACCTCATAAACCCAATCCCATTTTTAGTACCGCTCCTTTAACGAAAATTCTCATCATAGGGCAGGCACCTGGTTTAAAAGCACACGAAAGCGGAGTCGCTTTTGATGATGCTAGCGGTGACAGATTACGTAGCTGGCTATCAGTAAGTAAGGCGGTTTTTTATAATCCAAAATGTATTTCAATTTTGCCTATGGGTTTCTGCTTTCCAGGCTATAAGCATGGCGCTGATGCGCCTCCAAGAAAAGAGTGCGCCCCTGCGTGGCATCATAGGTTTATCAACTACTTGCAACCTTCTATTACGATTTATGTGGGCCGTTACGCGCAACAGTTTTATTTACCAAACCATAAAACCCTCACAGACGCAGTGAAAACTACTTTTACTTCGCCCGAGCAGTACTTTGTTCTACCTCATCCGTCAGGCAGAAATAATCGATGGTTAGCCAAGAACACATGGTTTGAAACTAAGAGCCTGCCTATTCTGCAGAATGAAGTTTTTACAGCATTACATAGCTAATCGTGCGATGCTAAAAACGCCAATAGCGCATCAAACGGCATCGGCTTAGCGTATAAATAACCTTGAGCTTCGTCACACCCAAGCTTGATCATGTAGCTAGCCTGCTCTCTTTTTTCCACACCTTCCGCTATCGTTAATAAACCCAATTTATTACCTAACGTAACAATGGTTTCTGCAAGTACCGCACTGGCACCAGGCTCAATATC
The DNA here is from genome assembly GCF_009811475.1 of Alteromonas sp. KUL150. Lineage (NCBI taxonomy): Bacteria > Pseudomonadati > Pseudomonadota > Gammaproteobacteria > Alteromonadales > Alteromonadaceae > Alteromonas > Alteromonas sp. KUL150. Next base: position 64,716 of record NZ_BLIJ01000076.1, on the reverse strand, counting down.
CTTAACAAATGACCGGTCTACTTTCAGCCTATCGAGAGGAAGCTGTTGAAGATAGCTCATGGAAGAAAAACCTGTTCCAAAATCGTCGATAGCAATTTTAACGCCGAACTCCTTAAGGGAGCGTAGCGCATCAATCACTATTTGAGGCTCATCCATTACAACGCTTTCGGTGATCTCTAGTTCTAAAAGTCTTGGATCAATGTTGGGCTTAGAAAGCGCCTGTTTAACTTTTTCTACGAAAAACCTATCGCGAAACTGGGGTATTGAAATGTTAACTGCAACACGAAGGTGTCCATAACCTTTTTCTCTTAGTTCTAACAGACGATTACACGACTCTTCTAATACCCATTCGCCAATATCAACAATAAGTCCAGAATATTCAGCAAGAGGAACGAAAACTGCGGGAGAGATATATCCCCCCTCACCATCTGGCCATCGAAGCAGACCTTCCATGCCCACTACTTTTTCATTAAGCAAATCAACCTGAGGCTGGAACCATAACTCCAGTTTTTTCGCCGCGAAGTCACTACGCAATCTTCGTATCATATCAAGGCGCCAGGTTGTCTGGTCTTCAATATCTTTGGCGTAGTATTCAAAGTTGTCAGTCAGATTCTTTTTCGCACGATTAAGCGCAATATTTGTGCGCTTTAAAATTTCAAGCCCAATGTTTCGCTTATTATCTAACTTGCAAAAGCCAACCGTCACGTTAACAGGCAAAGTGTGATCGCCAACTTTAAACGAAGATTGGAAAATAGCGTTAATAGCGTCAGGGCACACATATTCGCTAGGCCCAATAAGGCCAAAAACGTCGGCGCCTATTCGGCCTTTCTTGACGATTCCGTCAAATGCTGTTTGGAAACGATCGCTAATTGCACGAAGTAACTCGTTACCTACTTCCTGTCCCAATCCATCATTAATATCGGAGAAGTGATTTACGTCAACAAGTGCAACACTGCAGTTTTCGCCAGCAAACAAATGCGGTTTATCCAACATATTGATAAATTCGTTGCGGTTAGGAAGACGGGTCAACCAGTCGCGGAATGCCGCATTTCTTAATTCGTGGAAAAGATTTACGTTTTCGTATCCAACGGAAATACTGGATAAAAACACCTCCAGCAGGTTTTTATCCAACTCGCTAATTTCTTTGGTTTGCCTAATGTAAACAGCGGCTTCAAAACCCGCACGACTAATGTAAAGCACGGTGCAAGTTCGTTCGAATATGTGGGATTTAATACGTAAACAGCGGCCTATATTTTCCTCTATCTCGATATTTTTAACATCAGAAACAGGATGATTGATAAACCCCGCGTATTCACCTGCTGCACCGAGCACATACACGCCCTCATCGTCTCTATCTAACAATGCACCAGCTCTAGCACACAGTAAGCCTTCGGTATCTAGCCCGATAAGTGAGCTTATCTGAGTAACAACCCCCTCACAAAACTCTTTAACTGAATGCTCTTCAAACAAATTTGCTGAAGAAGTGATTATCTTCTCCAACCCTACCCTACTTTGACTAATCGTTATAATTTGCTGATAAGAGCGAAGGGAAGAAATGATAGTGGTGAGTAATTTTGCGCGCGTCAGCTCTGTTTTCGTTTTATAATCATTGATGTCGTAGAGCTTGATGACCTGCTCTTCGGGGGCGTAGCCTGGCTGGCCTGTACGCAGAATAATTCGCGGTTCGAGTAATTTCATGTCCTCACGAATATATTTAACTACGTCGAACCCTGCGTCATCTGTTTCCATAACGACATCGAGCAAGATAATGGCGATAGTATTGCCGTATTCGTGAAGCAGTTCTTTTGCTTGCTTTGCAGAGTATGCATTAATGAAGTTTAGTCTACGTTCGTTGACAATAAGGTCAGACAACGCAAGGCGCGTTACAGTATGGATTTCTTCATCATCGTCTACGATGAGAATATTCCAGTCTTTTCCTAGTAAAGGCTGCTCTTCCGCTGCACTATCATCATCTAAAAAAATTAACTCGTCGTTTTCGTAATCCATTTCCGACATTACTGCTCATTTCCCCGATACAAACAAAACAAGAATATGCTGAGCACCGCATTTAGAGGACGTTCACATTGATAAAAAATCTATGCAGTGCAATAGTGCTCTTATGGTACACGCAATGTAACATTCAATCATACACGCATTATGAAGATTAGCCCCCAACACTTTCCACCTGAGGTAAAGAAACCACAGGCCGCAGATAGCCCTAAGGTTAAAAATCAGAGTGCTCAAGCTCCCACGGAAAATATATCCGGAACGATGAAAGCAGAGGCTGGCCGCCAACGTATGCTTTCATGGTTTGCTAGAGTGGGTATCAGCCCTGCAATGCAGTCTTCCGATCCTAAGAAGCAAAAACATGCACTGGAACGAAGAAAACATATTTTAGAAACCCAAAAAGCGAGCAATCTTCAAGCTGTTTTAAATATAGCACTAAATGTTTCGATCAACGAACAAACTAGCGATAATCTTGACCCAGACTGGTTTTTCGCATTTAGCTCGATGGCAGAGGAAATTTATAGTCCACCGATGCAAGAATTGTGGGGAAAAATCTTTGCTGTTGAGGTAGCTCGACCTGGCAGTTTTTCTCTAAGAACCCTTCAACTTTTAAAAACACTTACACATCGCGATGCGAAAGTGTTTAATAAAGCGGTAAATATAGCGAGTCGCAGTAATAACGACGCAGTTCCACGCATTTTGGTCGGATATCACAGACGTAAGGGTCTGTTTTCTTTATTTCGGAAACCCGTCCCTGAGCAGATAAATTTATCGACGGTTGGATTGAGCTACCCTGACTTATTATCTTTACAAGAAATGAAACTGATTTACGCCAGTGAAATAGAAAGCGGTGAATATACTGAAGGTCAGGAAGTATCATGGCGATGCAACAATGACTTGATGACGTTAACGTGCAAATCTTCGGGCGTCGCGCTGGTTTATTATAAATTCACGTCAGTGGGCAGCGAACTTTATAAGCTTGTGCCCAAATCGCAAAATGAAGCGTATCTCAATCAACTCAAACTAGTATTAAATGAGGTATTTAACATTAGTTAAATACCATCACCAAATTCATGAAGACCGCACTCTCTTTTCAGCCCAAAGAAACGAGTATCTTGCTCACTCATTCCCTCTTGCAAAGACTGCGTGGTATGCCAATCGCCGATTGATACGTAGCCTTGTTCCCAAAGCGGGTGATAAGACAGTTCATTATCTTTAAGGTAATAATGGAGGTCTTTATTGCTCCAGTCGATAATAGGGTACACTTTAAACTGTTGCCCTACCTTTTGGAGAACAGGAAGTTTACCCCGAGTGTCCGATTGACTTCTACGTAAGCCAGCAAACCACGTGCCCGCGTCAAGATCGTTCAAAGCGCGCTGCATAGGCTCAACTTTGTTCATCTTGTTGTATTTCTCAATACCTTCGATGCCTTGTTCCCAAAGTCTGCCAAAACGCGCTTCCTGCCAAGCGGATGACATATTCGCATTGTAGACGTGCAAGTTTAAGTTGAGCTTTTCAACAAGTTCATCAATGAATTTGTACGTTTCAGGGAAAAGATAGCCAGTATCGGTAAGTACAACCGGGATATCCGGTTGCACTTTAGTAAGCATATGCAGCATAACCGCCGATTGTGCTCCGAAACTCGAAGAAACAATATGGGTGTCTGGCAAATTATCCAACGCCCAAGCAACCCGCTCTTGCGCTGTCATCTGCTCTAGCATTTCATTGATATCAGCCAACTCTTCTTTGCTGATATCAAGCGTAATTGGCTGCTGCTTTTCTGCTGTATTATTCGTCATAGAAATCCCGTGCGGAGTCTACTACTGGTTTTACAACACCAGCGCGAACGACATAATCGCCAAAGGCTTCACCTGCGTCACGCTCTTTAGCCCATTGACCAAACAGCGAATCAAGCTCTGCCATAATTTCTTGTTCGCTAATGTTTTCACGATACATACGCGGAATACGCGTACCTTCTCGGTTACCACCTAAATGAAGGTTATACTTGCCTGGGCCCTTACCGACCAAGCCGACTTCAGACAACATCGCGCGCCCGCAACCATTTGGGCAGCCAGTAACGCGGAAGATAACGCTGTCTTCTTCCAATCCGTGTTTAGCTAATAAACCTTCTAACTCAGTAACGGCATCTGGCAAATAGCGCTCAGCCTCTGCCATCGCTAGCGGGCAGGTTGGCAATGCCACACAAGCCATTGAATCTAGACGCTGATTAGAAATAGACGGGGCGATTAAACCATGTTCGCGAGCTAGCGCTTCAATCCTGTCTTTATCTTGCGGAGCTACACCAGCAATGATTAAGTTCTGGTTTGCTGTTAAGCGGAAGTCACCTTTGTGTAATTTTGCGATTTCCGCGCAACCGGTTTTAAGGGTTTTGCCCGGATAATCCAAGATACGGCCGTTTTCGATAAACACGGTAAGATGGTACTTTCCATCAATACCTTCAACCCATCCGAAACGATCTCCGCGGCCGGTAAATTCGTAAGGACGACTCTCCTGGAACGTCACACCTGCACGCTTTTCAACTTCTGCTTTGAAGTTTTCTACGCCTACGCGCTCAAGCGTATACTTTGTTTTCGCATTTTTACGATTAACCCGGTTACCCCAATCACGCTGTGTTGTGACTACTGCAGCGGCAACGTCAAGCGTATGCTCAAGAGGAATGAAGCCAAAATCAGACGCCTTGCGGGGATATGTGCTCTTATCACCGTGAGTCATGGCAAGACCGCCACCAACAAGCACGTTAAAACCAACTAGCTGACCATTCTCCGCAATTGCAACGAAGTTAAGATCATTCGCGTGAACGTCAACGTCGTTTTGCGGAGGAATAACCACCGTTGTTTTAAACTTACGGGGTAAGTAGTTATCGCCTAAAATGGGCTCAACAGGCTTTTCAGTTGTTTCAACTTTTTCACCATCCAACCAAATTTCGGCATAAGCACGCGTTTTTGGTAGTAAGTGTTCACTTATCTTTTTAGCCCACTCAAAAGCGTGTAGATGTAGCTCTGATTCAACTGGGTTAGAGGTGCACAGCACGTTACGGTTTACATCACCTGCCGTGGCTATAGAGTCAATGCCCGCTTTATTCAGCATTTGGTGCATAGACTTTATTTTAGGCTTCAACACACCGTGGAATTGAAATGTTTGGCGAGTAGTCAGGCGAATGCTGCCGTACATTGTATGGTCGGCTGCAAACTTATCAATCGCTAACCATTGGTCTGGAGTGATAACACCACCAGGCAAACGCGCGCGCAACATTACATTATGCAACGGCTCAAGTTTTTGTTTAGCACGCTCAGCGCGAATATCACGGTCATCTTGCTGATACATACCGTGGAAACGGATCAGCTGAAAATTGTCAGCTGTAAACCCGCCCGTCAGATCATCTTTTAAATCTGTGGTGATAGTTCCACGCAAATTATTACTTTCACGTTTTAAGCGCTCGTTGTCAGCCAGTTTGCCCTCAACGATAAATGGTGATTTTTCGTTACTCATTAATAGACATCCTTCTGATAACGTTTCGCTTTTCTCAACTCTACAACATACGCTTTGGCATCGGCTTCAGATTTACCGCCGTGCTCCTGCACAACACTTATTAAGGCGTTTTCTACATCTTTCGCCATGTGCATTGCATCACCACACACATAAAAATGTGCGCCCTGCTCTAGCCACTCGAAAACTTCTTTACCGTTTTCTAATAAGCGGTGCTGAACATATACTTTTTCTTCTTGGTCGCGAGAGAATGCCAGCGTAATTTTATCTAGCAGGCCTTCCTTAACGTAGCCTTGCCACTCTACTTGATAAAGAAAATCTTGCGTGAAGTGTGGATTCCCGAAGAACAACCAATTTTTGCCTTCAGCACCTTGCACGTCACGCTCTTGCATGAAAGCCCTAAATGGCGCAATGCCGGTACCCGGACCAACCATAATGACTGGAGTATTAGGGTTGGCCGGCAAACGGAAGTTGTCGTTGCTCTCAACGAAGACTTCTACATCACCATTCTCTTCTAAATATTCACATAGGAAGCCTGATGCGCCCCCTTGGTGACGGTGCCCAAACGCTTCATAATCAACGTGAGCTACCGTTAAATGCACTTCTTCTTCCACCTCTGCTTGGCTTGACGCTATAGAATACAAACGTGGTGTTAGTGGACGTAGCGCATCTACAAGCTGCTGTTCAGATAATTTGCCTGGATGGTCGCGCACAATATCAATGATTTGACGTTCAGCCATGTAGGTACGTAGCTGAGCTTTATCTTCCATTAACGTAGCTAAGGTTTCAGAGCCTGTAGCAGCCTGATAAGACTTGATGAAATTTGGATAACTTAGTGTTAATTCAAGCTTAGACGTTAACGCCTCAGTAAGCGACATTTTCGCATCACCCACAGAAACTTCTGCGTTGCCATCTAGTGACAAAATACCAATAAGTTCAGATACCAACAAAGCTGAATTCTTAAACCATACGCCTAGCGCATCTCCAGGCTGATAAGTAATTCCGCTGTCTTCTAAACTTATTTCAATATGTCGAATATCCTTAACGGAGTCACGACCGGTAATTTTCAGTGCGTCGATAAGCGTTGCTTTAAACGGTGCTTTTTTGGTGTAGGTTTGTGCAGCTACACCTTGCACCGCTGCGCCAGTTTGTGCCGCTACCGCTGTTTGCGGTGCTGCACTAAAATCCCCTTTTAGCGACTCAATAAGTTTATTTAGCCACGCTTCTGCTTCAGCCTCATAATCAACGTCGCAATCAAGACGGTCTATAATAGGTTTACCGCCTAGTTTAGCTAAACGCTCATCAAAGTCTTTTCCAGTCTGGCAGAAAAACTCATAACTACTGTCTCCTAGACCCACAACAGCATACTTTGTGTCTGCTAACTTAGGCGCTTTTTTGCCTGCTAAAAACTCGTGAAGCTCAATGGCATCATCGGGAGCATCACCTTCACCGTGCGTGCTTACAAATACCGCAACGTGAGTTTCAGCCTTTAAATTGCGTGGCTTGTAATCTGCCATACTCACGAGTTTGCTATTAAAACCCGCTTCTTCTGCTTTTGCCTGACATTGCGCCGCCAGACCTTTAGCGTTGCCGGTTTGAGAACCGTATAGAATGGTTAGCGTCGGAGCGTCACCTGCAGCTGCCGGTACGCTTTGTAACGCTGGAGCAATCGAACTGCCTTGTGCAGCCGCCATACCAGCAGCATAGCCACTTACCCAAGTTAGTTGATCACGATTTAAGCCCGCAATGGCTTGCGTAATTGCATTCCACTGTTGTTCGTTTAATACCGCGCCTGGCGCTGAGTTCGAATTAGAATCTTGTGACATAGTCTTTTAGCCTTTTTTCAATGCTGCTAAGGCTAACGGCTTTCAACAAGAAGAGAAAAGAATAAAAGAGACTTTTTTATTACTGAAAGTGCTAATGGCTACATGATTTGGTAATAAGTCGGGTTAGCTGCAAGCTGTAGATACAAAAAAGGCGCGATATGCCAACGCAATCACGCCTTTTAAATTCGCTTACTGGCGTTTAGAAATGCAGCTCTAAACCAGCAAACACGCCATCAAACTCCATATCTGCATACACATCGTCAAGGTCTTCAATATCAACCGTTACATTTCTGTAACCCACCTGTAGCGTCATATCAACGGCTAAGCTTTCAATGAAAGAATATTGAATAGCTGCTTGGTAATCACTTAGTTCATGGTCATCGAATGATAAGTAGCTTCCTTCAAAATACGCTGATAACCCCGTGAAAGGCAAACCAAGCTGTACTTTGGAATAGGCCATAGGAACAATACCTGAAAACTCTGCAGAGCCACTGGTATTGCTAGCGGTATCAACAACAAACAATGCCCCATCGATGTACTTGGCGTTCACACCAAGGTCAAAGCTAACTAAATCGTTATCAAATAACTCGTAATATAAAATAAAATCGGTGGCATCAAGCTCGATATCAGTATTAACCACGGCACTTTGTGTAAATAACTGATCATCAAAAGTGAAGTTCGCATCAAGCGTTGTTGTACCAGAATTGTCCAGCGTAGTGTGATTAACCTTTACGTTCGGCAAAAAAGGCACTGGATGCTCGAAGGCAATATATAGCGCTGTATTGGTTTCATCATCAAAATTAAAATCAGCAGTATTGTTGGTGTCAGCAAAACCACCTTGCGTTTCGGTCTGCCATACTTGTGCGCCAACATAAACGCCTGCAATAGTGTCTGCTTGAGATGAAATAGAAAATAATGCGCATCCCAATGCGGCAGCTATAAGACCCTTTTTCATTAATTATCCTTGATTAAGAAGTTCTGAAAGTTCAATTAAAGCAGCGTTTGCGCGTGAAATATAGTTAGCCATAACAAGTGAATGATTTGCTAACATACCGAAACCGCTACCATTTAAAATCATGGGGCTGAAAACAGACTGTTGGGTAGCCTCCAGCTCTCTGATTATCTGCTGAAGACTTACCAATGCATTCTTGTCTTCAAGCACATCATAAAATTCAATTTCTACCGCTTTGAGAAAGTGTAGCAAAGCCCACGTAGCACCGCGCGCTTCATAAAAATTATCATCCAACTTCCACCAGCTGGTTTTCACTACGCGCTGACTGGCAACGGGTGACGACTGCTTAGCATTTGAGTCGCCGGCTAAATCCGTATTCAATCGGGCCGATCCTACGCTGGCGCTTAGTCTTTGTGAATAGCTACCTAGTCGTTTTTCTACTTGCTTTAACCACTCTCGCAAATTATCTGCGCGGGTGTAAAACTGACTGTCAGAATTGCGTGTAACCGCAAGCTCGTCTCTATATTTTATCAGCAGATCTATACCGTCTGAGTAGCTCGATTCAGAAGACGGTAATGCCCAACTTTTATGATCCATGTTGAATTTAGGATGAGCTTTAGTAAGGTAAGGGTTCTCGATAGATTGGGACTGCGAACGGCTAAAGTCTTTGCGCATTGAAAGCGCAAGGTCGCGCACCATTTCCAATGCACCAAACTCCCAGGCTGGCATGTTGTCTAGAAAAATCCCTGGAGGTGTAATGTCGTTAGAAAGATACCCGCCAGGCTTATCGAGTAATGTTTGCGACACGTCAATCATTGTAGACGTTAATGTGTAACCGGCAATGTTCGTGGGATTTTCTACTGAAGAGTTTTGCTCAAGACGCTTTCTAACATCAAACGTATCAGGAGAAAGACTCCAGTACCATCCAATAAGCCAGAACAATAATACAATCACCACAGCGACAATCGCTATCCGTTTTGAGTTAATTGATTGTCTCATATAAACACCAACCTTCCTTTTAAATAACAAATAGCCGACTGCAGTCAGCTATTTGTAATTATTAATACTATGTGAAAAATGCGAAACCTTTATGACGGTACTGTTATATCACCATCTTTTACTACGTTAACACAATTTAAACTTAATTATATTAGTTATAAAGTATGGTGCATGTTTCGCTCATTTTGCTGCTTATACGCTGCAGAGTTTCTGTTTTTCAATGCATATAATGCGATAACGATGAGTATAATTGGCCAAAAAGCACTCACGCCCATAACCAAAAGCGCTAAGAATCCAGCACCCAGTGCAAGTAGAATTGTACCTATTACACTCACAGCAACCACAAAACCTACAATGGCGAGTGCCACACCGATTAATGATAATACCGCTACATTTTCCCAGGGGCTTAGTAGTTCATCCGACATAATTAAGTGCATACCCAACCAGCTATCCACTAAACTACCAAGGCAGTTCATCAGAACGATGGCTATCACCAGCGCAATCAGAAAGTTTTTCATTACACTAATCTCGGCAACAATATAACCGCGGCGACATAGGCCACCAGCGTAATAGGTGTAGCGATGAATAAACCCGCTACCGCCGCTGCTCTTACCCATACTGCATCTATATCAAAATAACGTGCAACACCTGCACATACACCAGAGATAATTCCAGCATCAAGGTCTCTATAAATTCGTTTTTGCGATGGTAATTTCATCATCTTCTCCAAAAATTTTAGCTTTCGATATCAACAATATGGGCAAGCAGAATTCGAGGTCGCTTAAGCGACCTTCTTCTTTTTAAGCTCAGCAAGTTCTTTCTCGATGGCTTCATCTGCTTCCATCGCTTCGAACTCAGCTTGCAGTGATGCAGCTTCCGTTGACTTAGTTAAATCATATGAATCCACTTGTGCTTCTAGATGCTCAATACGTTGCTCGTAGCTTTCAAAACGCATCATCGCATCATCAATTTTGCCTTCGTGATCAGCTTGCTTAACTTTAAGACGGGTTTGCGCTGAGTATTTACGCTGAACTAACGTTTTTTGTTTCGATTTTGCTTCCGCCAACTTACTGTTCAAACGAGCAGTGTCGCCTTGAATCTTTTCGATACTTTCTGCAAGGTGCGCTTCCTGCTCTTCAAGAGATGCAAGTTTAGACACATATTTTTGCTTTTCTATGAGAGCCGCTTTTGCTAATGACTCTTTATCATTGTTCATTGCAATTTGTGCTTTGTGCTGCCAACCTTCCACTTCTTTGTTTGCTGACGCGATTTGACGTGCTAGCGTTTTCTGCTGAGCTATAAAGCGCGCCGCGTCAGTGCGAACTTCAACTAGGGTTTCTTCCATTTCTTGAATAATCAAACGAATGATTTTTTCAGGATCTTCAGCTTTATCTAACATCGCGTTGATGTTTGCTTGAACAATATCGTTAATGCGTGAAAACATACCCATGATTATTTCTCCGTTAAAAATAGTGTGTTGGTTTCCAGCGCTCTTTCCTACAAACTCGCTGCTGGTTACCGCCGACTGAGTTCTTATCAACACCTTAACTATTACAATCGTTGTGCCATTTATTTAACCAACTGTTTTTTAATGATTTTTTCAAAATTACCTAACAAATTCGTTTTTATTATATTTAGCTGAATACAATTTATTAGCGAATTTAACCAACGTATTTGCAAATTAGACCACTTTAGAAACACACCTTCTAAAGCGAATTTTTCGTTAATACAGGCACAAAAAAAGCGCCTATTGGCGCTTTTCAAAACTTATATACTTTTAATCTGCATCTTTCTCAGAAACGTCTTCATCAGACGGTGTACTAGCCACCAGATCAGTCACGCTGACCTTTGCATTCGAACGCGCCTCTGTAGGGCTTAGTTCAAAATGATAGGCTGCATTTGCCACTGCTTGATATACATCAGCTTTAATTTCATAAGTCGTGGTAGCTACCACATTTGAAACCATATTAGTGACAAACGATTGAAGCACTGACTCCTCTGCATTTGCTACGCTACTTGTCATGCTTGCTGTCAAAATGGTTGCTGCAATAAGTGAAGTTTTCATATTGTCCCTCTAAATCTAGTCAGTGCAACAACACGCTGTTGTTGCGATATCTAGAGGATTGCGAGAGCTGTGCCAACTCCCCAAGCCAACAATAAACCAATGATATATATAGACTTAATTGAAAATCACGAGCCAAAGCGGATTTGAATGGGACTGAACAAATATTAAACTTTAGTCAAACAGACTACTTTGTTAGTCTTTTTGACTATTGTATTCATTCACTTCCCTTTGCGCATTTTCTACGGCGTCTAATGCATTGAGAAGTAAGTTAGGGTCAGGATTTTTACCCGTACCATTCTGGCTTAAGTATCTACGCCAGATACGTCCACCTGCTTGGCCCTGATAAAGCCCTAGAATGTGACGCGCAGCATGCCAAGGTTTAAAATACGGGTCTTCTTGGCGTTCAATATACTGCTGCATTTGAAGTACTATCTCACGACGAGACAAATTCTGTGCACTGCTATCATCGAATATGTCTTTATCAACGGACGACATTATATAAGGGTTGCCGTAAACCTCACGCCCCACCATCACACCATCGACAAATTCTAGCTGTTGCTGGGTTTCTGCAAGCGTTTTGATACCACCATTGATACTGATAGATAATTCAGGACGCGCTTGTTTCAATCTGTGAACCCGCGGGTAGTTCAACGGCGGGATTTCGCGATTTTCTTTTGGGCTTAGGCCTTGCAGCCACGCCTTTCTCGCATGAACAATAAATGTATCGCAGCCAGCATCAGCAACAATATCAATAAAGCGGGCAAAATCTTCATCTTCATCCATATCATCAATACCGATGCGGCATTTTACCGTAACGGGAATATCCACCGCTGCCTGCATAGCTTTAACGCAGCTTGCGACTACCTCTGGCTGGGCCATTAAACAAGCACCAAAGCTTCCGTTTTTTACCCTATCACTTGGACAACCTACGTTGATATTGACTTCATCGTAACCGCGCTCTTGTGATAACTCAGCACACTTAGCCATATCAGAAGGATCACTTCCGCCAAGCTGCACGGCGATTGGATGCTCTTCTTTGTTGTACCCTAAATAATCACCTTTACCATAAATGATCGCACCTGTTGTTACCATTTCTGTGTAAAGCAGCGTATGTTTAGACATCAAACGCAGGAAATAGCGGCAGTGGCGGTCTGTCCAATCCAGCATTGGAGCGACTGAGAATTTGCGGTTGAAAGAGATGTCAGACATAGACATTAAAACCTTGATTAATATGTAAAAAAGTAAATCTCATCGCATTTTTACCGATTTCAAAATTAGTGACATTTCCGTGGTATTCCGTCGATTTTTCCCTTTCAGGAACACAATAGGAATACAAAAATATGGCGTTTTACTCAATCAACAAGCGGCTTCGCGGAGAACGAACCGTATATTCTACTTCTGTAAAACAGAAAAACAAAGGCAAGATAGTTTTCTCCAAGTCTAAAACATTCACTTCACGCTCATCGGCACTGAAGTGGGCACGCGGACTGATAACGCAACTAGAGGCAGATGAGACAAGTTTAGTCGCAGGTTATAAAGAAGTGTCTTTTGGTGAGTTGATTGTCGAGTATGAGAATTACAAAGCCAAATCGAATCGACCCCTCTTTCTCCTTTTACAAAATGTTAGACGTAGATACCTCCTTGTTCATTAAACGCTAACGTTCACTAAAAGTGAACACTTAAAAATAATGAACAACAATTGCAATATTGTTCATTTTTTCGTACCGTTCAATAATAGTGAACATAAAAGATAAATGAACGAATGGATAACTTACTAGCTGAAGCTGCGAAACTATTAGCCGCGAATACCAAGCTAAATGTCACTTATACGCATCACAATGCCCGAAACGCTGAGGAAACGGACGGACAGCTGACGATCATTCACGGAAACCAGAAACATACTTGGTGTATAGAAGAAAAGGAGAAGCTTACTCGCCACAGACTACACAAGCTTCAACTAGAAAAAATAGTTTTTAACAACAAAAAAACACTTATAGTCACAACCTATATCAATGAGAACATTGCCGAGCTTTGCCAGGAATTGCAAATCGATTATCTCGATCTGGCAGGTAATGCGCACCTCAACATACCTCCTTTTTATATCGATATTAGAGGCAAGAAACCACCTCAAGAGCATCAAATACAACACGCGAGAAAGCTAACAGGAAAGGCGTTTCAACCTAAAGGTATGAAGCTGGTCATGATGTTGTTATTGAAGCCCGAGCTTGTTAATCAGCCAATGCGGGTACTTGCGGAGCAAGCTGAAATTGCTTTAGGCACGGTAAAACAAGTGTTAGATGACCTTAAGCAACTCACATTTGTTCTCGAAAAAGGGAAAAAGGGACTCGTCCTCAACGAAAAAGATCTGCTTCTAACGCGATGGCTGGACGCTTATCCACACAACATGGAAGCAAAACTGGAGCAAAAGCTATATGTTCCTCAGAATATTGAGCAGCTTCGTAACGCACCGCTAGATAAGTACGGAGCACTCTGGGGCGGAGAGGTCGCCGCTGATGCCTATACTCATTACCTTACTCCCAAAACATATCAAATATATGCTGATACTGAAGCACATAAAGCCCTATTAAAAACGTTCAGGCTACGCCGACTACGTGCTGAAGAGACAGACGTTAATATACTGAAAATTATAGAGCCGCCTGTAGGAATCGAAAAAATTAGGGGTGAGTTACCTGGCTATATCGCGCCATTGCTAGTCTATGCTGAACTACTCAACAGCGATGACCCTCGCAACCTTGAAACTGCCAAAAGGATCTACCATGACCACCTCGCTTGATGTATCCGAAAAACTGCCCACAGGGCTTGTCGAGGTATATAGTCAAATCCACGGTATTGCCGCAGAGCTAAGTGTTCCGTTGCTAATTGTAGGGGCTACTGCACGGGATATTATCTTGGTTCACGGCTATAACGCTGCTATCGAGCGCGGTACGAAAGATGTGGACTTTGGTATCGAAGTGCAGAATTGGGAGCATTACGAAGTGTTACGAACTGCACTGATAGAAGCGGGATTTACACCGCACTCGAAGAAGGCACATCAACTAAACACGACTGACAGTGACGGCTTGCCTTGGGAAATCGACTTGATTCCGTTTGGTGGAGTCAGTGATGAGCACGGCCAGATCGCTTGGCCGCCAAAACAAGATTTTGTAATGAGCGTGCTAGGGTTCGATGAAGTCTATCAAAACGCATGGGACGTTGCCCTGTCAAAAAATCCTGAACTTAGTGTAAAAGTAGCATCTCCGGCAGGCATCCTATTGCTAAAACTTATCGCCTGGACTGAACGAGGGCGCGAGTATCAGGGAAAAGACGCTATTGATATCTATTATGTAATAAAACACTACAGCAAGATTCCTGAGGTTGTAGATGCGCTTTACGAACAAGATTATATGGATGCGCAGGATAATGACATTATGAATGCCACCGCAATGTTGTTGGCCGACGAAGTCGCGGCCATAGTAAGGGAAAAAACATTGACCTACATAAAGCAGGCTCTGCTAAACAACGATAGTGTCTTAGAGCGCCTAAAGGTTGATATAACAAAGTACACTGTCGCAGGTTATGAAGAAGCCGACATACTCATAGAGATTATAAAAGATAGGCTAAATGGAGGGTAAAACCATCTGTTGTTTCTGGATATTTCCGTCAATATCCTTACACTGAGGAACACAATAGGAATACAACGAATGTCACTTTTTACCGAAATCCCCATATATATCAACGCTTTTTAAAATTAGGCGTGACTATCCAGCATTGGGGCAACAGAGAATTTACGATTTAACGGTGTGATAGACACAGCAAAGACCTCAGGAACAATTGTTACTTAACGAGTCGCGAATTAGCGCGAGCGGCGTATAGTACCTATGTTTAATAAAAAAACAATGTCGAGCTCCGTACATTTAAACGAATGAAAAAGATTGTCACTAAGAGGCGCTAGTTTCTCTTAATTTTTCGTTTCCCCCTCATTCTCACAACTCGCTGAAAAAGAGATACTTTTCGTCTTATTTATTATCATTATTATGCTTTTAGTGTATTTCAATGTTTGCAATTAGAGGCTATTGTATAAAGCTACAATCATAATTATTAGCACATACGAAAATGTGAATGCAGCGTCATAGCGTAAGTATGCGATAGCACTGCAACCCTCGGAGACATGTTATGGCGGACAACAAGCGGAAGGACCAGCAAGTGCAAAACAGTATTGAGACTGAAAGCGCGCCTCAACCAACAGACGAACTTGGTCAACTAAGAGAAATTTTATTTGGTCAAACAAACCGGGCTTTCAGCGCAGATCTTTCTGCCCTAGAGTCACGGGTAAACGACAGTTTCACGAAGCTGAACGCGCACCTTGATAATCAATTTAACGATATTCGTAAACTTATCGATGACCAGATCAGTGAATTGTCTAATCAGCTAGCTAGCGCGAACGACAGTCACAGTAATGTTCAAGAGCAACTCCAAAACACCACTGATAAGCTACAAAGTGAGCTGGAAATCGCCGAAGCAGCAGCAAAAAATGATAACGATGCATTAGAAGCGCACGTAGTCAAAGAGCTTGAGTCGTTAGATAATTTGTTTAGTAAACGTCATCAAGAACTACTAGAGAAATTACAGCAGGTAACGAGCGATCTTTCAGAAAGTAAAACCGATAGAAAAACGCTGGCGAATTTACTTTCTACCATGGCTACCAATCTCGCAACTGATCATTAATTAATGACTGATAAGGTGCCACCGTCAGAGTTTACGGACAATTCTCTAGAAAAAGTTAGAGAATTACTTATTGGGCGGGACGACAAATTTGTTCGAGAAAAATTAGACCACGATGCAAAAGGTTTCGTGAGCAATGTTGTGTCCGAAGCATTGTTGGAGCGGGAGTCTAAAGATGGTTCTGTCAATAAAGTACTCGTTCCTCTTGTTGAAAAGTCGTTGAATCGCTCTATTGAAGCAAACAGCGAAAAAATCGTTGGTACGCTTTATCCACTTGTCGGTGCGCTTGTAAGAAAAGCAGTGTCCGCTTTTCTGGTCGAATTTGTAGAGCGAACCAACGCGTTAATTGAAAACAGCTTGAGTCCAAAGAGCATTTCTTGGCGCTTTAAAGCCTGGCAGTCAGGAATAAAGTATTCCGAGTATGTCGCCGCTCAAATATACCAATATCAAGTGCAGCAGCTTCTTGTTATCCACCGCGAGACCGGCACGCTGCTTCACAGTATTTCCGCAGATCCCGAAAAAGAAAAAGATGCAGACTTAATCTCATCTATGCTGGTTGCCATCAATGACTTCGTTGCTGATGCTTTTGGCGTAAGCAGCAATGAACCAGAAAACGAACTGGGTGAAATTAAAACCGAAGATTTTACCTTGCTTATCAAGATTGGCCCTCAGGCATTGCTCGTCGCTGCCGTCACTGGAAGCATCCCTCCAGAAGTTCGCGGTAAGCTCCAGCAAGCGCTAGAAGACTTTCACAGATTTTATCAGCAACCGCTCATTAACTATGAAGGCGACAACGCTGCATTTGATGGTTGCGAGACAATACTTGCCGACTGCCTGGTTAGTGAAAAGAAAGAGGGAGAGGGAAAGAAATCAAAGCGGCTTGTTGGCGCAGCTCTCCTACTTGTCGTTCTCATTGCGTTGTGTACGCTTTCGTTCTTGCGATTATCCCTCAGCATTTTGAAAAGCGACTTGCATGAACTCTCCCCGCCACCTGGGGTAGTCGTCACTGATGCTTACATTTCAAATGGCAAAGTACACACTAAAATCCTTCGAGACCCTGCCGCAGACAATATTGAAAAATGGTTTAACGACAGCGACATCGACCTCTCTCGCATTATAGTAAGCGAGGAGCCGTTTGTTTCACTCAAACCGAGTATAGTAGAACGCAAGCTAGAAAAACTCATTCGAGATTACCCGTTGAGCGAGCACGAAACCCTTTCCCTCGATAAACAGAATGACAATAAGTGGATTGTCTTGGGTGATGTTTTTGCCTCCACAGCCACAAACCTTACGCAAAAAATAAATAACCTCCCTGGTATTTCAAGTTTAGAGGTAGATACCTCACCACTTAGTATTAAAGCAGAGTATGAAATCGATAATGCCGCGCTTCAAAAAGTCGCTCTGACCCGTTTGGTTAATAAAATTTCTTCACAAAGTGTACTTTTTGCTACTAACCAAGAGGCGCTTTCTGAAGTACAGTTAGCAAAGTTAGAAATATTAGCAAATGATGTAAAACAGCTCCTGTCTGTAGCTAAGAAGACAAATACAATAGTTAGCATTGTTGTGATGGGCGCCAGCGATAATTCTGGCTCAAGTGCACGAAATCGTGAATTGAGCCAAAAGAGAGCTGAAAATGTTGTTAATTCATTAATCTCGCTCGGTGTTGAAAGCAGCGTTCTCATTCCTGTAAGTCTAGGAGAGCTGCCGTTACAAAATCCATCAATGGGACGTTCGGTTATGTTAAACGTATTATTATCCAGTGCACTGTAGTAAGGAAACATCTCAGTGATACAGAAAAAAGTGTGTATTTTAGGACCTACAGGGGTTGGTAAAACAAGCCTCATAAAGCAGTTTGTCGAAGGTATTTTCTCCGAGAAGTACAAGACAACGATTGGTGTAAAAATAGACAAAAAACAAGTTAACAAAGAAGGCCGTGGGATACAGCTTCTGATCTGGGATTTAGAGGGTATAGACAGATATTGTGGGTTTAATCCCCGCTATCTAAGAGGTGCGAGCGCCTATATCGTCGTTGTTGATCAAACACGTTCACAATCGCTAACTGAAGGCATGGAAATTCTTGAACTGGCAAAAGAGCATTATCCTGATATCCCTGCTTTTTTCGTCATAAACAAGACTGACTTACCCACTAGCTGGCATTGGAGTGAGGACGAGTTAGACAGCTATTCTCAAAAATTTGCGTTACTGACCAAAACTAGCGCGAAAACCGGTGAAAATGTAGAGAGCTTATTTAACACAATTGCATTTTGGTAGGAGAACTCCATGGACATCCATTTATTAAATGCATTAGGAATTACAAACTGTGCCTTGTTTAAATACACAGACTCCCATGAGCTTGAATGTCTAACACCGGAACTACCATGGCTTTCCCAAGTCGTTACGCTCGATGCTAACAATAATCTCGAAAAACAGCATATACCTTCTATTTTCTTAGACGATTTTTTTCTAGACGCTAATGAGGTGTGGAAGGGCAGCAATTCGTTTAGCCTTTCCTCTGGTTTCTGGACTGAGCAAAATGAAAGCCATCTACTCCGCCTAGAAGCATTAGCGATTAATAGCGAGTCTGGAGCACGTTACCTAGTTGTAAAGAACGTCGAAGAACAGTTCGACGAAAAGCGAAGAACGCTACAAGCCGCGAGGGAGTTGCTGCTAAGCCACCATGAAATTGTTGGGCAGCACGAATATATAAGGCATAAATTAAACAACGTGCTGCGTAAAAATACGCGATTACAGAAACTCGTTCCCCCAATTCAACAAGCCATTCACGATTTAGACACAGGCGTAGTTATTCTCGATAATGATGGAGCTTTGGTCCTCGACAACAAAGCGTCTCACAGGCTTCTTTATTGCAACAGTTCAACGCCAAGTTCCATTCGCATAAGCGAGCTAATAAAAGACATCGACGCTCCACCCACATTTCTACCTGCATTAGTAGAAAAGAAAACACCTTGGCAAGGAGAACTTTTTTGGCAACCTGTAGATGATTATAAGGTTTGGCTACAAGTTACTATCCATCCGGTATTGCAGGGTGACCAACTTACTCACTGGGTCTATTTACTCACTGATATTACGCATATTCACGGCAATGGAGAGGGCGCACTTATTGCCAGTGGGATGGATTCATTAACAAAAGTAGCCAACCGCAATTTATTTATTGATACGGTTAAACGCTCAGTTAATGAGCAAAGTGCATTTGAACTGTTTCTCATTGATATTTGTGGCTTTAAGAAAATCAACGAATCGCTTAGCTATCAGTCTGGTGATGAGATCCTCAAGACCTTTGCCCTTCGCCTTCAAAGCTATGTGGGTAATAACGGGTTTATCGCCAGAATTGGGAGTAACGAATTTGCGCTTGTTAAACGCAGTGATACGTTTAGAGAGCACACCAGCGAAGACTACGCAGAAGAACTCATAAAGAAATTAACACAAACCTATAATGTGCTTAATGGGAGTGAACCCCATTTAGGTGTAAACGTGGGTATTGCTAATTTTCCCAGCGATTGTAATTCTGCTGAGTCTCTGCTTCAGTGCGCCGACATCGCATTACAGGCTGCAAAATATCAAGGCCGCAACAACGTACTTATCTACAGCGAAGAATTACACAAGCAACACAATGCTTCAAATGAACTCGAGCGCCAACTTCGCAAGGCGATTGAAGGTAACGAGTTAACCCTTTTCCTACAACCAATCGTCAATTTGGCAACCGGAAAAATTGTTAAGTGCGAAGCGCTAGCAAGGTGGAAAACATCAAGCGGTGAGTTCATTCCTCCTGACGTTTTTATTCCTCTTGCCGAAAAAAGCGACCTTATATTTGCTTTTGGTGAGTGGCTTATTAATGAAGCGTGCGAAGCTATTGAAGCAATTAAAGCGGCAAATTTAGACATTCGCTTAGCAATTAATATCTCAGGACGACAAGTTACAGATCTGGCGCTGTTAACGCAGATCAAGAACGCACTTGACGATCACAAATTATCTGGGTCCAGTCTATCTATCGAACTTACCGAGAGCGTTTTTGTAGAAAGTTTAGACTCGGTGTCGATACTGTTAAACGAACTTCGCGATATGGGAATAACTGTATCAATTGATGACTTCGGTACGGGCTTTAGTTCATTGGTCTATCTGAAAAAGCTACCTATTGATGAGCTTAAAATTGATCGCTCATTTGTTAGTGAACTTGAAGACAATACTGAAGATCAAGCGATTGTGCAGGCTATTTTGAGTCTAGCGCACAATTTAAATATCAAAATTATTGCCGAAGGTATCGAAACAGAACAGCAGCAAGATTTTCTAAAAAGCCATCACTGCACGTATGGGCAAGGTTATTTGTATCAACGCCCAGTGGCTATTTCAGAGTTCGTGTCGTCCGCAAAAAAGTTAAGATAACGTCCTGAGAACGAATTTATATTTTCGATATTTGCTAACAAGGCCGACATCAGCTTTTACGAGCTAATGTCGGTTTTTTTTTTTTATGGCGCCTGAAGCTTTAAATTAAGCCCATATGCCCCGCGTGAAACTCCAAGTGCTCTTCAATAAATGAAGCAATAAAGAAGTAACTATGATCATAACCTTCATGCATGTTAAGCGTTAACTGCGTCTCTGACTGTTGGGCAGCATGTACTAATGCCTGGGGTTTCAACTGCTCATGCAAAAACTCATCTTTGGTACCCTGTTCCACCAAAAGAGGAATATTGTGCGTTTTGCTCGCCAGAAGCAAAGAAGCGTCATACTCTTTCCACGCTTCTTTGTCATCGCCTAAGTATCGGCCCAATGCTTTTCGACCCCAAGGGCAGTCACTAGGGTTAGCAATAGGACTAAAAGCAGAAACTGAAACAAATTTATTCGGATTGCGCATGCCGATAACTAATGCGCCATGCCCCCCCATGGAATGCCCACTGATGGCCCGTTCTTTGGTGACGGGGAATTCGTTTTCTATTAACGCAGGAAGTTCGTCAACGATATAACTGTACATATTGTAATGCGTGTTCCATGGTGACTGCGTTGCATTAACGTAAAACCCAGCGCCAAGGCCAAAATCGTAGGCGCCCTCATCGTCGTCAGGTACCCCCTCTCCACGCGGCGAAGTATCTGGCGCAACAATCGCCATTCCAAGCTCGGCCGCCAATTTCATCGCGCCCGCTTTCTGCATAAAATTCTGGTCAGTACAAGTCAGCCCTGATAGCCAATAAAGTACCGGAACCGGCTTATCCTTTGAGGCAAACGGGGGAAGAAAGATTGCGAAGGTCATATCGCACTGTGTTGTTTCAGCTTTATGCGTGTAGCGTAAATGACGCCCGCCGAATGCTCTATTTTCGCCAATAAGCTCCATTACAGCTCCTTAAATTCGTAAATTTGCACCTTTATCGTGGAATCAGTAAAGGCTCTATCGGATTTTAGATCAAGTTCGTTTACACTAAGCGCCTAATTTTTGAGGTAAGTACAATGGTAAAAGCACTGCTGCATCATATTGTTGGCACTATTTCGGTCATCTGCTATTTCTTAAACACAGTTATATGGTCAACGCCTATCTTTATACTGGCGGTTTTTAAACTTATACCCATCGCGCCTTGGCGACGATTCATTTCCTATTTGGCAGATGCATGCGCAACTGCGTGGATTGGTGTAAATAATATCAACCAGCGTATAAGTGGCCGCACAAATTGGACGGTAAACGGACTAGAAAAATTAACCCGAGATGGTTGGTATCTCGTTATTGCTAATCATCAATCTTGGGTCGATATCTTAGTTCTTCAACGTGTTTTCAACAGAAAGATACCGTTTCTAAAGTTTTTCCTCAAAAAAGAGCTTATTTACGTCCCTATTTTAGGTCTGGCTTGGTGGGCACTTGACTTCCCCTTTATGCGACGTTACTCAAAATCATTTTTAGCCAAAAATCCGCATTTAAAAGGCAAGGATATGGAAACCACGCGTAAAGCGTGTGAAAAGTTTCGTAACAAGCCGGTAAGTATCATGAATTTTGTAGAAGGTACCCGCTACACTCAGGCAAAACATGATAAGCAAAACTCGCCTTTTGCTCACTTACTCAAGCCCAAGGCAGGTGGCGTTGCATTTGTATTATCTGCAATGGGTGATAATTTACATAAGCTGATTGATGTTACTATTGACTACCCGAACGGCGTCCCCTCGTTCTGGGACTTTGTAAGCGGCAAGGTCCGCAATATTCGCGTGAATATAAACGTAATGCCAATCAAAGAAATTATGGAAAACGGCATTTTCAATGAGAATTATTTTGACGACCCCGAAGTTCGCGCCCGTTTTCAAACGTGGCTAAACGAACGTTGGCACGCCAAAGACCAACTGTTAGATTCACTTAACGCAACTCAGAAGCCATTATGATTCGTGTAGTACTTGCTCCATTTATTTTTGTTTTACACACCACACTGCAAATTCTAAACCTCGCCTTTTGGGGTGGACTTATAATATTGCTAGGCTTGGTGAAGCTTCTGCTGCCTAACGGAAAAATCAGAACAGCTTGGAATAAGGTCATGCATGCGCTGATGTTTAGCTTTGGCCGTATAAGCGTTCTGTTAATCAGGCTTTTTAACAACGTAGATATTCAGTGTTCTGTTCACGGTGTGTTATCTAAAAATAGTTGGTATTTGATTATTGCAAATCACTTGAGTTATTTAGATATCATTTTACTAATTGAATTTGCCACCCACCGCATCCCTGCCCCTAAATTCTTTTTAAAGAAAGAGCTTATTTGGTTACCTTTTGTAGGGCTTGGGGCCTGGGCTCTGGATATGCCATTTATGCACAGATACACCCGGGCTTATCTAGAAAAATATCCTGAAAAAAGAGGCAAAGATCTGGAAACAACCAAAGCCTACTGTGAGAAATTTAGAACTGTGCCTACTACGGTAATCAATTTTGTTGAAGGAACGCGGTTCACGCCTCAAAAACATCTTTCCAAACAAAGCCCGTACAAGAATTTACTGCCGCCGAAAGCTGGCGGCGTTTCCTTTGCCTTGTCGGCTATGGGTGAGCTATTCACTAACGTTTTAGATATCTCATTACTTTATCCCGAGAACAAGCGCCACCCTATGATGGCAATGCTAAGCGGCAGAATGACGAAGATTGTCATAGATGTAAACGTTACGCCGGTTCCTGAGTTACAACAGCAGTCAGAACGCACGGAGTCTGAATTTCGTCTTTATTTTCAAAACTGGTTAAACGGTCTATGGGAAAATAAAGATAATCGTATAAAGAAACTGTTGGAGTCCTAGTCAATGGAAGTCAGTGCATCAGTACGCGATCACTTTATCAATTTGGTAAACGACGTTTTCCCAAATTTAACAACAGAGGACCCTCTATATAGCGTGATAGCGCTTGGGTCTATTCTGATTATCGCAGCGCTTATTTATGTTATCGCGCGATTGTTGGTGCGCCCTCAAATCGCTAATTGGGTATATAAATCGAATAACAGGTGGGATAACGCACTTCAAGAGCACGGCTTTTTTAGGCGTTTAATGCATCTTTTCCCTGCGCTGTTTATTTACGTCACCACACCGGTTTTAATAGATGGCGAAGCCGTCATGCATGGCATGGTTATTAAAAGTGCCCAGCTTTATATGTTGTACAGCGGTTTACTGGCCCTCTACGCAATGCTGAGTACCGTAGAAGACGTTTACAATGCGTCGGCCTTTTCACGCAGAGCGCCCATTACAGGGTTCATTCAGGTTACAAAGCTAGCTTTCGCTATTATCACCATACTTCTTAGTATTTCGTTGATTGTAGATAGAAGCCCTCTGCTTATTGTGTCTGGTCTAACCGCCATTGCTGCGGTATTGCTATTAATTTTCAGAGACACGATTTTGGGCTTTGTTGCCGGCATTCAAATTGCGGCCAACCGTATGTTCAATACCGGCGATTGGATTGCGATGCCCAAGTATGAAGTAGATGGTGAAATTCTTGAGATAGGGTTAACGAACGTTAAGGTACAAAACTGGGATAAAACTATTTCGACATTGCCTACCTATAGTCTTACTACAGAGGCAGTGAAGAACTGGCGTGGAATGCAGGAATCGGGTGGGCGCAGGATTAAGCGTGCCATTTTTATCGATGTGCATTCAATCAAGCTCTGCGACAACGATATGTTGGAGCGTTTTTCAAAGATTCGCTATATCAACGAATACATTGATAAAAAGAAAAACGAACTGCGTGCTTATCACAGAGATTACTCTATTGATGAGTCTGACTTACTAAATAGCCGTCGCCTGACGAACATTGGCACCTTTAGGGCTTATCTGGAAGCTTACTTACGCAAGCATCCTAATATTAATCAAGAGCTAACCTTGATGGTTAGACAATTACCCCCGAATGAACTTGGCCTTCCCCTAGAAATTTATTGCTTTAGCGCAGAAAAGGAATGGGTGAAGTATGAAAAAGTACAGGCTGATATTTTTGACCACGTAATGGCGATGCTTGACCTATTCGACCTGCGTGCTTATCAAAGAGACGGACATCTCTCACTTTTGGCAAGCCGTGAACAGAGTGTATACAAGCATGATACGAAAGAACACGAAGAGCGTAATGCTCGCGACAGTCAAAACGATGAGGGAAGCTACGATTCCCCTCGTAATGAAGGTCAATAGCGCAATTCATTCTCAAAGTAAGCGCATAGCCAGAAGCTAGCAGAGCAAAACACTGAGGCTTGAGCACCTAAGCCAAATAATACGCGAAAAAAACCGGCACAAATGCCGGTTTTTTTATAACGCTTAATGTTTACGCCAAGGCATAGGCCATCAGTAAGCACAGTACTAAACCTGTAACGCCAAAAAAACCGTACTCGATTTTTTCCTGCATACCTTCAGCACCTGCTTTAGCAGTCATTAAGCCCATAACGATGCTGCTTAGCCCTAGCGTAAAGGCAATTAGCGCAACACCAAACATAATTGCATTAATCCAATCAGCCATTGTGATAACCCCTTAAAATAATTGGCGGTATTATGCACCAATAATTCAGTTTTGAACATGCTGGATTGGTTTTAATACACTACCGTGAACCAAAAATTGATCTTAGTCAAAATTGCTAACTTATTAATATATTCACCAAATAGTTAGTAAACACAAAGCTAGCCAATGCTTCAACAACAAATAAAGCAATGAAAAATAAAGAAATTTAATCTTGGCAAGGGCATTGCTCTATTCAGTGCAAAGAACATCATTTTGTAGCTTTAGTAAATCAGTGACAGAGCAAGGCTACGTTTTGTACAAATACAATCTTGTCACGAGTGAATTAAGGAATAACCAATGTCTAAGAAACTATTACTTTCAGTTGCCGTTACCAGCGCTTTAATCAGTGGACACGCCTTTGCTCATGACAAGAGCTTTCAAACCAATAATTGTGACATGGAACTTGATGGTCACATTCAGTACTACCAAGGCAACCTAACCGTAACCATGGACAATGGTTCGGTGATGGAAATTGACGCGAAGCGCAATCTAAAGATCAATGGTGAACCTGTCTCACTTGACCGTGAGCAACAGAAATGGGTTAGCGATTATTACAATAACATAGATACCGCAATTCCTATGACGCTTACCATTGCGAGTGAAGGATTGAAAATTGCTAACGTCGCCGTAACTGAAGTATTTACTGAGTTGTTAGGTGGTGACCAGATGGGCGATGATTTTCGCGAGTTGTTTGACTCACTCGATGCGAAATTGCAAACCTCATTTTATGATGATGCTGGCAATATCCGCATCGATTCAACCAAATTTGAAGAGCCAGGTTGGTTTGACGAAAGCTGGGAACAAGAGTTCGAATCGCAAATTGAGTCTTTAATTAGTGAATCCATGGGTCGAATCTTGATCGCTGTTGGCACTCAAATGCTTTGGGAAGGCGGCGACATGTCTGAATTCGAAGAGAAGATGGAACGCTGGGGTGAAGACCTAGAGTATCGTCTAGAAAGCCAAGCGGCGTCGTTAGAAGAAAAAGGTGATGCCCTGTGCGAAGTACTCAAAAAAGCCGACTATGCTGAAGGCAAAATGCAGGCCTCTATTTCTGGTCTTGATGGGCTCAATTTGCTGGATATCGACCTTCATTCAGAAATGAAAATGTAATCGCTTTATCACTTCATAGCTAAAAGCACCCTGCTGGCTATGTGTCATACGCATAGCCAGCTTTTTATTTAATACCATTAATCTGCATAGATAATTGCCCACTCACAAGGTGCTGGCAAGTTTCCTAGCGAAGCGTGGGAATGCAGGAATAGCTGTTTCCCTTTCAAATTCCCACTAGGCATTGTTCACAACGCTCGCCTTAAAAAAATATCTCATTCCAATAGCACCTTGTATTGCACAGTACCCACCGATTCCCTATAGAATACAAACATAGTTTAAGTAAATTGATGTAACGCGTATTGACAGAAAAGGTATCTAGACAATGACACAGAATTTAGTAATTACCGGCTATGGATGGTTAGCAGGATACGTCGGTAAGGCACTGGCAGGCGATGTTAATATTATCGGAACCACCCGGAGTCACGAAAAATGTTTAGCATTAAAAGACCAAGGCATTGAAGGAGTTGAATACACACTAGGCGATGATCCTGAAGTAGTATGCCGTCACTTATCAAATGCGACGCTATTACTCAATGTACCGCCGGGTCGAAAAAGCACGCACTTAGAAACGTTCACTGCCAATATGACTGCACTTATAGATGCAGCGGTGAGTGCTGGCGTTCGTCATATCGTGTTTGTTAGTACTACATCGGTGTACGGAGATAGCACTAATGAATTGATAAATGAAACCAGCGCTACGGCTCCGCAAACAGAATCAGCAAAAGCGCATGTTGCTATCGAGAACTATTTGCTTGCAAAACGAGACCAAATTGACGTTAGCATTCTTCGACTAGCCGGCCTTGTTGGTCCCGACCGTCACCCCGCACGTTCACTTAGCGGACGGGAGCTAGATGCAGGTAATAAGAGAGTTAATCTTGTCCACATTAACGATGTTGTGGAAGCACTTAAAAAAATTATTGGTAGTGTGCCAATTAACGGCATATTGCATTTATGTAGCTTGTCTCATCCAAAGCGAGGGGTCTACTATGTTGATGCCGCAAAAGCGTTGAACATTGAACCGCCCTACTTTGCAGATACTGAAAACTCCCCCTCAGGGAAAGTCATCGATGCCCACAAGAGCTGGCAGCTGCTTGGTGTTTCGCCACAGTACAGTGACCCCTACAGCATGTTTTAAAGCAAAAAAATGGCAAGCTTGTTTCCAAACTTGCCGTTTTTTATTTTGCAATTACGTTAGCCGAAGAGACTTAACCCAAAGTATTTAACCGCAACGGTGTTAACAAAAATCACGAGCAATATTAGCGGTATGAAGGTTTTCAAAGACACATCTACGTACTTCTCAAACCAACTACCTTTATAGCCTTGGCTTCCTTCTTCAAGCGAGGCATTAAAGTTCGCGCTTTTCCAGCGGTAAATAACAAACAAGCAAATTAACAGGCCATTAAGCGGTAAAATGGTGTCGTAGAATACATCGTAAATTACGTCAAATAAGGATTTATCGGCACCGGCGTAATGCATAAATGACGTGAGCATTTCAACTTTACCAAAAGATAGCGCACTCAATATTGCCAGAATAATCATAATGCTGCCAAGAGAGCCGAGCGCCCATTTACGGCTAACGCCTTTCTCGTCCATTAATGCAGCCACCGGCACCTCAAAAATAGAGACGAGTGAAGTAATAGCAGCAAAGAATACAAGTAAAAAGAACAAGCTTGCGACTATCGATGCGCCAATATATCCAATAGAATCCTGCAACGCCAAGAATATGCTAGGCAGGTAAGTAAATATCATTCCTACTGACGATTCACTTAAGTCATCAGGATTGATATCAGGATTAAAAGAGAAAATAGCTGGCAAAATCATTAGACCTGCCGTGAACGCAACTGCAGTATCAGTTAACGCCACCAACTTTGCAGCGCTTGGTACATCTGCTCGCTTATCGATATAACTTCCGTAAGTGATAAGAATACCCATACCAAGGGACAAGGAGAAAAATGCCTGAGACAGCGCGCCATTAACCACTTCTGCTGTTATTTTAGAAAACTCTGGGACAATGTAGAAGGTCACGCCTGCCATTGCGTTGTCTTGCGTAAGTACGAATATGACTAAGCCTATTAGCATTACGAAAAGCGCTGGCATA
Source organism: Alteromonas sp. KUL150 (assembly GCF_009811475.1). NCBI lineage: Bacteria > Pseudomonadati > Pseudomonadota > Gammaproteobacteria > Alteromonadales > Alteromonadaceae > Alteromonas > Alteromonas sp. KUL150. Next base: position 36,439 of record NZ_BLIJ01000076.1, on the reverse strand, counting down.
AGAAGCTTTGCCGCTTTTTCGATACCCTCTTTTACCCCACCCTGCAATATGAGGTATACCACGCCCACAACCACGGCCATGTAGGCGAAAATAGATTCGGAATTAATAAACATTCCGAACGTATTAGGATCCGCGAGTTTATCTAAATTGCCGCTTACGGCTTCAAATAAGTAACCGAAAAGCCAAACAGTAATTACCATATAAAAAACGGCGATCATAAAGGGGGTAGCAATAGCTAACCAGCCCGCAACCTTCCATTTTTTCTCATTGCCGCTAATATCGCTGTATGCACCCAATGGGTCTTTTTTAGCATGACGGCCCACTGACATTTCAGCCAGCATAACCGGTAAACAAATGGCAAAAACAAAAATCGCGTACATTAATAAAAATGCACCGCCACCGTTTTTAGCCGCACCGACAGGAAAACCTACTAAGTTACCAATGCCTACCGCAGAACCTGCAGCAGCCAAAATAAAACCTATGCGCGATCCGAACTGTTCTCTGGCCCCGCTCATATCCCTTCCTCTTGTTGAGTTATTGTTATAGCAATTCGCGGGGTCGATACCTTATGTGTACGTTTTATTTGTACTTATTTTACCGCGCGAACTGGTATTAATTATTATCAGGATGGCGTTTGTTGTTATGACTCACGTGTGGCGTCAACGCGTTGTATTGCTACCTCTATGGGCTCATCAATACGCTGCACCATTCCCAAAAGAGCATGGTAACAGCAGTGAAATAAAAAGTCTTGATGTTGAACTTGTTGAAACGATGAAAGAGCGTATCACCAAGTTACCACTTCACCATTCCAGTCGATAAAATGGCAAGCTTGGTCTCGATCTAGCTTCGAAACATGAGTAATGAGTTGTTTTGCGGTAAATTCAGGCGTAAATAGCTTCTTAGCAGCAACGTTTTTCTGAAAAGGCTTCGACAGTCCTGTATCAACCGTTCCAGGATGGTAACAAACGAGCATAACGTCTTTCACCCTGCGCTTATATTCGACCGATGCGGTTTTCACGAACATGTTAAGCGCCGCTTTTGATGCCCGGTAACCGTACCAACCGCCGAGTCCGTTATCGGAAATACTACCAACCCGAGCACTCAAACAGACAAGAGTTGAACCCTCTTTACTAACAATATTAACGAGATGCTTAAGCCACAGTGCAGGCGTAATGCTGTTGGTAGAAAAATAAGCTGACAATGCCTGTTCGCTGATGTCTTCCAATCGTTTTTCAGGGTGTACTTCCTTTTCCTCGTTATGCAAAAAACCCGTGGTAATTAAAACGGTATTTAGCACGACACCCTGTTCGTTTAACTTTTTAACGAAAGCGCCAATATGCGCATCATCTTGTTGCGCTATCTGGTGATAGGTAACGTTTTCTTTTGGCGTAAATTCAGACGCAGGCGCTCGACTAACCGCAATAACTGCCGCGTCATTAAGGCGATATTGCTCGATAAGTGCGCTGGCTATGCCACCTGAGGCGCCTACAATTAGCACATTATTTTTCATTTGCGTCTCCTGGAATGCAGCGATCACATTGACGTTTTTTCCCCGTCAGTAAATAGGAAATAGTGTACCTATGTTTGGCAAACACATTGTAGAATGCATCCGCGAAATAACGAATAATCGGCCAGCGAAGCGGAGCATAAAGCCAACCCATTCCTACTGCCTTCCACGCTTCATGAGTCACGTCTAGCCCAGTTATCAAAGTACCATCGTCGCGAAGACCATGAATTCTGGCGTTAAGGGCATCCCAATCTAATGTAGGATAATTCGATGAGAAATCCGGAGACTGAATGTCTACCAACGTCAATTTGTTGTGCTTGTCTCGTTTGCTTAAATGTTTCATTTCGGCCATGCAAAGTGGGCAATAGCCGTCGTAAAATATAATCACGTTAAAATACCTCTGCTAAACCGAGCGTGTCTCTTCGTTTTCAGTGCGTTTGCTTCTGAAAGCGTGCGCACAGCGACCAGCACTTATCTCTAAGTGCCAATAGCTTAAAATCTTTTTGGACCGCTTTGCGTTATTCTTATTTAATATTCGTTTATACGATAAAAAAACACGCTTGGATGACTTGTGTTGCAGGCTGCTCGCACCCACACTAGGTTCAAAGATTAATAGAGGTTTTACTATGGCAAATTTACAAGTCGCAACCTTAGCAGGCGGATGCTTTTGGTGCATAGAATCAGCTTTTAACAGTGTTGATGGTGTGGAAAAAGCAATTTCTGGTTATGCGGGAGGTCATAAAGCTGATCCTACATATGAAGAAGTTTGCGGGGGTAACACGGGCCATGCTGAGGTAGTACAAGTAACATTTGATGCAGATAGCATCAGCTACCGTGAAATTTTAGAAATTTTCTTCGCGCTGCATAATCCTACCCAGCTAAACAGGCAAGGAAATGATGTGGGCACACAGTATCGAAGCGCAGTTTTCTATCACGACGACGCCCAAAAAGCGGAAGCAGAGAAGATTATTGCAGAAATTACTGAAGATGAAATTTGGCCAGATCCTGTTGTGACCGAGGTTGTAGAAGTGAATAATTACTATGATGCCGAAGATTACCATCAGGACTATTTTAAAAATAATCCGCAGAACCAATATTGCTCAATGGTTGTTGCCCCTAAGCTCGCAAAGTTTAAAAAGACCTTTGCTTCACGCCTTCGCAGTGATGCGTAATGGAAAAGTTATCTAATCAGAGCCTGACTTAATGGTTCAGAAATAAGAAAGGGTTGCTTGGCAACCCTTTCTTATGAGTATCGTTTAAACTATTCAAACCACGCATTGTTAATTTTAAGGGAAAATAGAAGAGGGGCCAAATCCTCGTAACGACGTAAGTGCGCATCGCATGTGGCATTTTTCAAATAATTTTTTTCCCAAGGATCGTTGATAATCCACAGAGTATCGTCAATTGACACTAAACCTTCCATTGACGCGTTATCCATCGTGTATTGGTCGCAGCTTTCGTCTTTTGCCACGTCAAAAGTGATGGGAATGCGTTTGGTGGCTTTACTGCCGCTGGTATCAATTACCCAAAGTTCGTTATCGTTTCTTGCTGCGCCAAATAAATAAGACGCCCCCGTTGAATGGGTATACATAGCTAAACCATTGAGAGGATGATTGCCTGACGTAAATGATGGCAGCTGTAAATCAGGCTCATCTACTGTTGCAAACTCCTTCGACGCAAAAAAATCATCATCAATATTTAACGAAAAAATACGAGGTTGCGCTGCTTTGTCTTTTTCCAACGCTAAGTATAACGTGCCGTCATTAGCCATCGTCAGGCCCTCTATCCCATCGTTAGGAAAGTTCCCCACTTCAAATTCAACAGGGAATTGCAACGGCCGCACGCCTGCCATCTCAACAGCTCCATTGTCTTTGCGTGTCAGCTTTACGAGTAACGTGGGATAATCAGTAGAGCCAGTATCCTCATACTTAGTTTCACACCGCGGACTTAATGCTCCTGTTCGAGTTGCATCTTCGGTGACCGTATAGACTACATTCGGATCCCTGGGGTCTACTGCTAATGCCTCTAAATCTGGTTCTTCATTTAAGTAGTTAAAAAAGCAACTTCTTCGCACATTTTGCGAAAATGAAAAACGCTCACTCGACGAGACCAACATTGCAGTAGCAGGCGAAATATGATGAAGCTTTAACTGCTGAGCTGTATCAGCACTAGCATCTGCAATTGTAACCAGCATGTCGTTCATTACAACCAGCCCTGATGTCTGCGGGTCGAACATGACGTTACCGTTCTCATCCAAAATCCATTTACCAACTGCTACTTCTGTCAGGTCCTTAGGTTCAGGCGTAATAACCACATCTACCGGCTCACTGCATGCACTGAGCAGCATGGTCATTATCACTGCACTTGTTACGTATTTAAACATGTCTTGAATTCCTATCTCCTTTCATGCGAAAGAGAACTACTACTGAGGCGCGATGCTCTTTACTGTACATTTTTAAAGCAGAGAGCAACGCGGCCTATTACTAAAAAATTGTAAGGGAGTATAACGAGCATACCGTTTATGCACAAAAAAGAGTAAAGTTATATTTAAAGCGAAAAACCATGTTGATCATGTCAAGAATGTGTATCACGTTTTAAAGTTAGTTTTGTTAGCGCTTCGCGCAATTTATGTCAGAGGAAATCGTTATTTCTACGCAGCATTTGCCCCAAGTTATCGCAGGGCCAATAGTTAGAAAAGTGACATCAAACTCGTGTCATGTGTGGCTCGTTAGCAGCAACGCTGACGCACCTTCGCTCTCTTTATCTCATGGTGATTCGGTATTGGCTGGCGACAGTCAAAGCGACACTGTTCGCGTCGGCAAGCACGCGTTTATTCATCTAGTTACTTTTTCTGCATCAACGTCATTTGAAGACAGAGAACGAATAAACTACAAACTTATCTTTAATGATCACCAACAGCAAAATGCGTGGGAAAAAGAGCAACGCGCTTTGCTTTATAAAGATCAGGCTAGTCTGAGCTTTCATTATACTGGCACCCCAGAAACAATTTTGCACGGCTCATGTCGAAAGCCCCATTTTCATGGCGATGATGCACTTGTTCAGGTAGACAATCTTCACAAAATCGCGTTTGAGGAAAAAGCAAGTTTCCCTGACTTACTGTTGATGACGGGCGATCAGATCTACGCTGACGACGTTGCAGGACCGATGCTTAAAGCCATACATAGCGTAGTTGCGCGTTTAGGCCTTTATCACGAAGCACTTGAGGGAGCGGTCGTTAACAACACCAGTGATCTTGCAACCCACGAACACGGCTTTTATGAACGAGAACAGCTCCTGCCACAAATCGCGACTAATACGGTACTGTCTTCAATTTTCTTTGGAGCCAAGAAAAAGCCGGTGTTTACTTCAGTTAATGCCCAAAATCACTTAATAGGCAGTGCTGAAATTATCGCTATGTATTTACTGGTATGGTCCGACACACTATGGACGGATATCGTCATTGATAAAGATGGGATCCCAGAAAAGTATAACGCTATATTCGATAAAGAAAATGAAGCGCTTACCGGCTTTGTGAAACCTCTTTTACAAGTGCGTAGAGCGTTAGCACACGTTCCAACCTACATGATTTTCGACGATCATGACGTGACCGACGACTGGAACTTAACCCGAGGTTGGGAACAAGAGGTCTATGGTAACCCCCTATCGAAACGTATGATTGGCAACGCCCTTATCGGCTATTTGCTATGCCAGGGCTGGGGTAATGCGCCAGAAAAAGTAACTTTACTGATTCAAAAGGTAAAGGCGTCGTTGGATAAGCAAGGGTTGGCCGCCCATAATGAGATTGTTGATGAGTTGCTGGACTTTGATCAGTGGCATTACCGTATAGATACAACCCCTCCCATCGAGGTGTTAGACACGCGCACACAGCGCTGGCGTTCAGAATCTAATATGAACAAGCCATCAGGGCTGATGGATTGGGAAGCATTGTGTGATTTCCAGCATTCCATTATCGGCAAAGAGTCTGTCATTGTGGTTTCGGCCGCACCTATATATGGCGTGAAAGTCATTGAGGCTATTCAAAAAGTGTTTACCTTTTTCGGCAAAGCCCTCACCGTAGATGCTGAGAACTGGATGGCCCATAAAGGTACGGCTAACGTAATTTTAAATATTTTCAGGCATTACAAAACGCCGCCTGAGTTCATTATTCTTTCTGGCGATGTGCACTACTCTTTTGTATACGATGTGCGTCTGCGCTTCAGACGCAATAGCCCTCATATTACTCAGTTTACGTGTAGCGGTTTAAAAAACGCTTTTCCCGATGGGTTGATAAAATGGTTAGATAGGTTAAACCGCGTGCTTTACCGCTCGAAGTCACCTCTCAACGTATTTACCCGACGTAGAAATATGTCTGTGAAAGCAAGGGAACCAAGCATGGGGTATGGTGAATTATTCAACGGTTGCGCCATTGGTGTATTAAAAATTTCACAGAAAAACACTGATGTTCAGTGCAAGGCTTTGTTGAGCAACGGTAAAGAGGTAGAATTCCCAACTTCTAAAGACGATTAGTTCAAAAGAGGTATCTAATGAGTGATAGCGCACTGTCCATCGGATTATTTTACGGCTCCACAACCTGCTATACCGAAATGGCGGCGGAAAAAATCCAAGCGCAGCTCAATAGCCTTTTTGACGAAGACATTGTTGACCTTCATAACATCAAGGACGTGAATCTAACGCGCACTGCCGACTACGACATTATTATATTCGGCATTTCAACCTGGGATTTTGGCGAGCTCCAAGAGGATTGGGAGTCTCACTGGGAAGAGGTTCACGGCTTAGATTTATCTGGGAAAACTATTGCCCTGTTTGGCCTTGGCGATCAGCTCGGTTATGGAGAATGGTTCCAAGATGCGTTAGGTATGCTCTACGATGCAATTTTGCCCTCAGGCTGCAAGATAGTCGGTTACTGGCCAAATGAAGGCTATGAGTTTACTGCATCAAAAGCCTTAACCGAAGATAAAGCTCAGTTTGTTGGCCTGTCTCTTGACGATGAAAACCAATACGACAAAACAGACGCACGCATCGAAGCATGGTGTGAGCAGTTGCTGGTCTCGATGGCCTAAGCCCGCATTATATTTGGATATCAGCGTTGGAAAATAAAGGCCGTATTCATCAGCAGTTTTATCGCAATGGTCCAAGCCACAGAGACGGCGCTGACGTTTCATTTCAAGATATTCGCAAGCTGTTCAATTTCGCTACGATCACTGTGGGTCGATGGGTAACGGCTGAAGAACAGCAGATCGCAGCCAATTTATTTTTTGATGCGCTTTACGATCTGGTTACGATCCTAAACATTAACGAGCAGGTTTTGTCGCTGAACGGTTCCCTATCGCTTGCTTTTGGTAGCGGAGGACAAAAACACAGTAGTGCTCATTACAATAGCGCAAAGCGACAGCTTGCACTGGCTAAAAACGCTGGTGCCGGTGCGTTAGCACACGAATGGTTTCACGCGTTCGATCACTACATAGCACCACGCATGTTCGACGGCATTGGTGCAGGTAGCTTTGCAACGCAGGCATGGCTGGACAATGCACCTATGAACCCTCACCCATTGAATCAAAAATTGAGCGATTGTTTCTCTCAGCTCTTCTTAAATGATCAAAAAAGGCCAAATGAGTACTTTGTGCGATCCGTAGAAGCTGATCGCGCGCTAAAAATGTATTATTATGCTATGCCTCAGGAGATGGCTGCCCGGGCATTTGAAGCCTGCATCCAAGATCACGAGATCAAAAATGCGTTCTTGGTGCAAGGGACAAAAAAATCAACGGAAGCTAGACTTGGCATTTATCCTCATGGTAACTTGCGTACATCACTCAATCAGGCATTGATGTTGTATTTTTACCAATTAGGTGTCGCTATTTCACGAAAACAAACATAGTTTGTTGTTTTATTACCGTGAAACTGAGTATTTTTTCAACAACAAGTGTTAATGAGCACACTGTTTTTATACAAAAGTCTGTATATTTTTGTAACAAGCAGTATACTAAATGGCTCGAACGTAACAGAAGAAAGAAGACGAGATGAAAAGAAAGAAGCATACCTCGGCTGAAGACGAGGCTCAGATTGATATGACCCCCATGTTGGACATCGTGTTCATCATGTTGATTTTCTTCATCGTAACGACCTCGTTCGTGAAAGAGAAAGGTTTAGATGTAAACCGTCCTGAAGATAATCAAGCTAAAAACGATAAGCCTTCAAAAGCGCTTTCTATTCGTATTGATGCCGATGGCACAATTATGATGGGTGGTCGTGAAGTTGATATTCGTCGTGTTGTAGCTAACGCACAGACATACTTAGCGGAAAACAATACAGATACGGCAGCAATCCAGGCACACGAAGACAGTGAGCACGGTACTGTGGTAGAAGTAATGAACCAAGTTAAAATTGCGGGTATCGATAAAGTATCCGTTTTGGTTAAGAAGAGTAGCTAACAAGCTCTTATTAACTTATGAAATATATGAAAGCCACCTTCGGGTGGCTTTTTTCGTATAAGGTCTTATACCAAAGTATCTCTTGTGCTATCGCATGAATTTTGTTCAGATCGTACTATTCGGTGTGTCTGGAAAATCCATGTTGAAACTCGGTTCCAGACTCGGATGTCACTGGAGCCATTATGCACAAAACAATACTCAACACTGCTGTATTAGTAGCAGTGGTGTCAGCACCTCAGGTGTCGGCAGCCAAAATTGAATTAAGCGAAGCGTTTAATTACAACGCGTTTATCTTCCAAGATTTTGAAGGAAAGTCTTCTGATGTAGAAGGTCGTCTTGCTGTTGGTGGAGAGATGCGCGTCACCGACTTTAACGTTGGCTTATTGCTGTCTCCAGACTTATCAGAGTCGGCGCTTGCTGTAGGTGGTAACCTGCATTTCACTCGCGGCGACGTACACGGCGGCTCGACTACCGTATCGGGTATGGTATTTGGCTCTGAACTCTCTTTCGATAAGGCAGTAAATGCCGAGCAGACCGTAAACCTAATCAACTCTACTGTCGAATCTGGCGGTATTTCATCGCAAGGCGACGTAAAACTAGGGAATTCAAAAGTAGTTTCCGGTGATGTCTACGCGAACACCGTCAAGCTTGGTGGGCCTAATAGCGTTTATGGCAGTATTAGCAATACCAGTGAATATGGCTCTCAGGTTGAAAACGGAAATGTTTTTGCTGAGTCCGGCGTTGAGCTTGATAGTAGTGAAGTGAAAGGCGTTGTTACGCTGAACGACATCAATAACTTCTCGGCAATTAATGGCTCAAAAGCCGCTTCTGTTAAGCAGGGCAGCGTGAACAAAGTCGACGTCAATAACATTGATTTTAACGGGATCGCAGCTGAGGCTACAGCGCAGTCTCAAGAATTTGCGTCAATGACCGCGAATGGTACAACAACATTGTCCTGCACAGACGTAAAGGATCCCAAACAAGCGATAACGTGCAGCGATCCTAATACCACTAAACTACATACCATCACCTTTTCTGGCACTGATGATATAAATATCTATAACATTGATTCAAGTTGGTTTAGCGCTGGCGACAAAGGCATTGTTTATGATTTCTCTACCACCAGCTACAACATTATTAATGTGTATGGTGAGACGGTAGAGCTTTTCAATACTGGCTTCTTTAATACCGCGTTTACGCAGGAAAATGAATATTTCAGAGAGAACGGCCAGTATAGAGACAACGACAACAATGTCGGCCAGCGTCACGATGGTCGTTATACTAACAATATTTTATTTAATTTTGTTGATGCTGTAGATCTTACCCTGCACAGTGTGGGCGTAAAAGGTAGTGTACTAGCGCCATACGCAGAGCTAAGTTTTTACAATGGTCATGTTGATGGCAACGTGGTTGCTAATAGATTTGAAACGCCGTTCAAGGAGCTGGTTAATGACAATGGCGAAACCTATGTTGCGCCCACAGGCCAAATAAATAACTATCGGTTTGGCGCTATTAACGTCAGTGAACCGGCTTCAATCGCTATTTTGTTTGGCGCAGGATGTCTTATGCTAACCAGGCGTAGAAAGACTAGCTAGCGTCCAAAAAATCTTTAAATCTTAAGAAAAGATAGCAAAGAATGCAGTTGGAAGCGGCTTTACAATGCAAAGCCGCTTATTCTTGGGGATGATAGCAACAACTCATCGCTGGTAACGCCATCACCTTTCCCTGCTCTCCATCTAATTTGAATTCCCGCTTCAAACGCCTGATACTCAACAGCGAACGCTTTTCCAATATAACCTGCCGCAATCCAGTTGTCGTTGAAACGATATTGGCCCTCAGCCATAAAGTTGCCGCTTAAGCCCGTATCTGAGCTTTCACCAAAAGCCTCATCTAAGTCTTGAGGACGAAACGCTTCTCCTGTAGGAAAGCGCAGATCATCGTCTTGTTCAACACGTGAAAACGCAAGTGAGCTTCGTAGCTTAATTTGCCAGTTAAGTGCTTCAAGCGTCAATAGCTCTGAATAGCCGCCAATACTGATGAACTGGCTTGGGCTAAAGTAGCCACCATTGCCGACCGTAAAGCCACTTAAATTTTTATCATAGCTTGTATAGCTCAAGAATGGCCCAACACGCCAGTAATCAAGTTTGGGGGAGACCAAACTTGCAATGTCATAACTCATATCACCACGGACTGATAGCGAGCTATTATTGGCAACGCGTTCGCCTTCGAGTCGGCTTACCTGAGCCGTTCCTGCGACAGACACTTTGTCAGTTATGGAGTGAGCCACCAAACCCCGAACCCCACTTTCTATAACGTAGCCCCAAGCTTGCGTATGGTCAGTATAGAATGTGCCGGTCTGGCTTAATAAGCTATCTTCTTTCGCTTTTCGAAATAAGGTAGCCGCGACGGTAGTATTTGCTAAGAACTTTGTTGCCGAGATTTGCCCTGTCACTTCCGCCTTCACAGGCTGGTCAAACATGGCATAATCTAAATTAACGTAAAAATTAAAGTCTGGTGCCTGATAAAACGCTTCAGCCCGAAGGGCTGTATCTTCAAAACCGCTTATTCCTGAAAATGTACTGCCTAATTGCCTATCACCAAACCAATCATTAGTTTGTGGACGACCGCTATAGAACTGCTTGTAGTCGAGCGATACTTGCCATAGCCAGTTTTTATAACCGCTGCCAATGCCGACGTATTGCGACAGAACGTCGAAGTTGCCAAGCCCTTCTCCGCCACTTCGACTGCGGGTATTCATTCCATAGACAGCACTTAGACCATCTTTAGTTTGTGATAAAACCCCTCGTGGATCGTCGTTTTGATAAGCGAGCCAAAACTGTTTTCTTGGCCAAGCATTGCGAGTAGTGCGCTCTTGCAAAATACGTTTTACTTCAGTGTATTTAAGTGCCAACCTATTCAATGTGGTATCGTCACTTTGATTAAGTGAAACCAGTTCGTTAGCAATAACGCTATCATTTGGCGTTTTCGATAACACACGCTCAAACGCTGCAGTGGCGGTTGTAGTATCTTGTATTTCTTTCGCAGCCCAACCAATCAGGGCTTGCTCATCAAGACTCAGTCGCCTTAACTGGGAAAGTGCTTCACCCGCCTCAATACTTTGTTTGTAACGCATTGAGTCATAAAACTGCGCTTGTCGCGTTGCTAGCGCATCAGCACAGCGACGAATAAAAACGTCGGTATTAATACTGCACGCTAAAGCGAAAGCGTCTTGTTTAGAGGACTCTGTTTCCTGCGCAATCAGCGCTAAGTACTTACCTTCATCATCATCTACCAAATGAAAGAGCGCTTCAGAAAATGTATAGTTTTTAGCATCATATTGCTGCCACGCCTCTCCTATGAGTACATCTTTGACATAGTTGCTATTATCTAGCTCAAGGAAGGTTTCAAGCGCTTCAAAGTCTCGTAACGCTAGCGCTTGCTGTAACCAGATACCCGTAACGCTATCAAGTCCCTGCTGCGCCGACTGCTTATCTATGTCACGTACAGCCGTTTCTAACGCCAAAGAGAACTGCTTCGTCGCTATGTCGAGCATACCTTTATCGATAGCGGTCCATCCCATCAACAAATAAAAGTCTGTTCGCTTCAATTGGTTACTAAGTTCAACTAATCGTCTCACTTGTTGCTCTGAGGCATTGGCGCGGGCCTTTGGCGTACGCTGAGCAAATTCCTCTAGCGCCGAAACCTTTGGTGACGCTTTGAGAAGCGTTGACTCGCGCTCTTGTGAGGCTCGTTTGGGCTCGTCTGATTCTAGCGGCTTTACAGGAGCAGGCTTTAATGTACCTTTTAATCTACCATTTAGTCTGTTTAGTTCAGTTTCGACTTCTTTTGGTACTTGCCACCCAGGGTAAAGCGCCTTTAAACGTCCAAATTCGTCATTGGCCTGCTTCACCTGTCGCTCGTTGATATGATACCAAAGACCGGTCAAATCAGGCTGCACCTGCTGTGATGGTAGAAGACCTAAGTCCTTCTCTTTATAGGTTGTTTTTGTTTGCCCAATAGCCTGGGTTGGCACAAGTAAAGCCGTTATGGCACCCAAAGCAAGCACGAGAGCAGTACGTTTAAATGTATCTTTCACGAGGCGTTATCCGCTACTGCTAGCATGGAAAGCAAAGTTAAGCTGGCTGAATAGTAATCCATTTTTCGATTAACTGTGGGCCATTTTGCGGCTTTCGAATTCATAATTTCATCTACTGCAAGTTTCACCGAACGCATGCCGTCTGTCATTTCATACTCAGCCGTTTGCTCGGTAAGCAGGTTTATTGTCGCAGGGGTTGGTTCAAGCGCCCACCACTCATAATAGGGTTCAAGCAATCGCTCTGCTAACTCATTATCGTCTCGAACGCCTTCAGACCAAACTAATTGGAGCGGGATCCGAACGGCGTTGAAACCAAACTCTGGTGATACGACATTTTCTAACGTCAACCTGCCTTTAAACTTATCGTTATCGATGTCCACACTTTTGGGTTCAAAGCGAACCCAGTCGCTCGGTAAACGGTAAGATGAAAACTGCATATTCGAAAGTAGAAACAAGCCTGTTTCAAAGAGGTTGTCCCATTTTGATGGCGTTGATGAAAGGGACGATAGCTCAGAAAGTGCCGGAAAAATCCAGTAGGACATATTGAGCTGCATGCTGGTGATTTCATCTGATTTTACACTGAATCCGTACTCACCCGGCAAAAGTAAAACGGCCTTGTCATACTTAACCAACAGGGTGCTTTCAATCGCTCCGACGATGTTTCGCGCATCTTCTTTAAGCTCGTTCACGCCCCACTTTTCACTTGCTCTTAAAAGCGCCCACGCAATCAATAAATCTCCATCAGAGGCATTGTTAGGATCATCAATACAAGAAGACGGGCTGCCGGTGCACGGTCGATATCGCCAACTAAAGAGCCCATCTTTACGCATAAGCGTACTTTTAGTCCATTGCCATAGTGCATCAAAGGTCTCTTTATCATCGGCGGCAATAGCGAAAAGCATACCGTAGCCCTGCCCCTCGCTATGGGAAACGTCACCGTTTCCCGTATCAATTACGCGACCGCCATCAATAAATAGCGCTTTGTAGGCCATGAACTGAGCTTTGAACTCGCTATCGTCTTTTGTAGTACAAGACATCAGAACACACAAAAAGCCAATAAAAGACAGCGCCCTTGTTGCTTTTCTTAGCGCTACCATGAGTCTTGTACTTGTTCATTTCTACGTTTAAGCAGTAGGTAAATCACCATGCTTACGATAAAGACCAAAATGATAAAGCCAATCAGCCAATACCAAGGATTGTTGGAAAGCCAAAGTCTTAAGTGCAGCCAGTTATCGTCAGCTTCACCCACTTCATATTTTTCACTTACTTGCATGATAAGCGATGGCGATAACGCATCTTTCCAAGCAAAGAAATCCCCTGCCATTTGCCCCCACAACGACAAGCTAACCAAGTCTTCTACTCTCGCTTGAAGTAACTCTGGCGTTTGCGCAGCCATGATGAAAAGTGTATCGGTGTCTGATGAAACGGGATGTGCTTGCGCTGTGAGTATCGCCTGCGCCCCCAAATCACTTTCCTGTACAGTGTTTCCATCAATTCGCATTTCTTTAAAAGACTTGTCATCCGTCATATTTCTTATTTGGTTGTACAGATTATTTTGAAGTCTGTAAGACCAGCGCTTAGTCGCATCTATTGCTGTACTAAATTCTTCCTGCTCAATGCTTGAAAGGGTATCTGGCGTTCCAAGCACAAGGACCGAACCTTCGGCAGAAATATCACTCCCCGATACGATTTCAACGTTTAGTAACGGAGCTTGAGCTGCTTGCGCAAACTTAGCAGACAACGTTAACGCCGTATTCAAGTAGTCATCTGACGGTATTGCAATACTCGAAACAGGCGCAGATTTGAAGCGCGCAAATGGATAAGCAGTTTCAGAGAGCATGGCTAAATTGGGCTGCACTGCGACATGTCCCGCACTTGGAAGCTCAATAACCGAAGAGTTATCTAGCTGAAAAACGAGATGGGACCCTGGCACGTCGTCGCACGCTACGCCGGCGAGCGGAGGTCTTAAGGTAACTGCAAAATCTAGATTGTTAACGCCGCCTTTGAAGAATCGAGCAGGAATGCGTAACTGGTAATCTCTGTACGATTGACCATTAATATTGTTAAGTGCCAAGCCGTGGACCAACTCATCATTTACTTTTACGTTCATTACTGAGCCAGGTCCAAATCCTGCACCGTAACCGAAATCTAAAAGCAAACTGACCGATGCGTTTTCAGGAACATAAAAATCAGCGGGTAGCCTAAAGGAGACGCGCTTGTTAAAGTCGCCCTCATCCCTAAATTGCGTTGTCGGTACGCCAAAATCTTCAAACGTATAGTGGTTATCAGGGTTCAAGATACGGTTACGCTGAAGAGTATCTGGCTGCATTTGAGACTGAGAAAGCACCTTTACCTGAGAAACGGGGTTGATAGCATCATCCATAACCGCCAAGGCCTTGGCCGCTTCTAGCACTTCATTTTGTGTCGTTCCACTTACAATCAGCCTATAGCTAGCTGGCACAATAATCTTTTTGTCTTTCACAAAGGCTGGGGTGCGCTGCGCTTTTAAAAATGCGCCGTCGATATCGTTGATCACTTCATCAGATAACACTGGCGATAAAGCTTCAACAGTACCCACTAGCACGTGAACAGGTTGCTCTTGCTCTGGCTCGAGGTACCACGCGGTGCGCTCGTATTGTGCTATGTTTTGCTCATTCCAAAAATCATCTTCGGTCTGCGGAAGCACGTAGCCATCATCAAAACTCTCCTGCTGGATAATAAGTGGCTGGTACTGATTTCGAAGGGCCAATGCCTGCGCAACAATGGGCAGTGTTTTTTGCTTTAATAATGGGTTCACTTCCCGTGCAGTATAGAGGTGAACATTACGCTGACCGCCAATTCCAGGGTTAAAGAACCCGCTCAATGCATCTAATGTGAAACGCTTCTCATTGATTGAGGTGGCTATCTTTAATGTAGAACTATACACATTGATTTCACTCCACAATTCCGGTGCGTTGCCGTCTACACATTGCTCTGCGTAGTGCTGGCTCACCGCAAGAGTAAGTGAGTTAAACCCCGCACGCCAGAGAGCGTTGGGAATAGTAACCTCAGATACAAGGGAAGGTCTGTCAGGGTCAAAAGCAATCTGTCCGATGGTTGCATTGTTGAATCTGACATACAGCTGCGAACGCTTTCTAATTAAGGCTTGCGAACTCACCACTTCAAGCGTTAATAGGGCGCTATCCACGTCTGCGACGAAACTCAGGGGAATGGGAATGTCTACCGACGCGGATTTACCTTGAAGTCGAACCGTTCCGTCACCACCGTAAAAATCGGTTAGTCGGTACGAGTTTGTTTGTGCTGCAAGGGTAAAAGGCATGCACAAAAGCCATAGTGGAATAAGGTATTTTTTTATCATTGATTTTCCTTTGCCGGCTTAGCAAGTAATCCTAATTTACCGGCGAATTTCCCCATTAGTACAAGCATATGCAGTAAAGCCGGCTTTAGCCCGACTTTTAGCACGTGTTTTGCGCCAAACCAGTATGAAATAGCTCTTGTTCTTCTTCGTTGAAATGACATCCAACGCAAACTATCACATAGTGAATAAGCGACAACTTCGTTTTCTTGTTCGTCGTTTTGAGGGGCAAAACGCACCCTCAATATTTTCGACGAACTGTCGTAGTGCAGTACCTTGATGGGTATATGCACATTTTTACTAAGTGCGTGACTCCACGAGGTAAAAGTAGCGCTTTCAGGTACAAGCGCCCCTGCCCCTTTTAGTCTTAGTCGCGCACCTCCTAATGAAAGATCGACCAGATCCCCCACCCAGGCTTCGTCGGTACTCGTTTTAATCACAACGCTATTTGTTGCTGGCAGTCGCGCTTGGCTTCTTACTTGTTTTCGCTCAAGTAAAACACTAAGAACCGATAATAATAAAATTAAGTTGAAAATATTCCATAGCATTACTACTACCGTTAACTCTCTCGTAAGCGGTTCTGTAATAAATTTATAAACCCCACTACCCAGAGCAAAAGTTATGATTAATATCAACCAATAGAAGATGTTGGATAACGGTGATATGAAGGTTTTTTCTAGGCTTTCACCCTTTGGCGTAACCACAAATGAAGGGGCCCTTGGCTTTAAAAAGACTTTGATCAGAGCATTTAGCGTAAACGCACATTGGAGTATCTCATAAAGCTCGGAAACCAGAGGCCATCGGGTTCGCCCAAACAGCATAGTGGAAATCATGTAAGTGGCTATAACGTGGGGCAGTGTGAACGCAAAAATTTCCAGTATAGAGGCGTGATAAACCTGAAGGCCAAATACAAGATACGCTAGCGGCATTAGTAGAAAAATAATCCGAGCAAAAGGAAATAGCCAAAACATGATTGAACTCATGTAGCCAACTCGCTGATACCATTTTAAACCTTCGGCTTTAAAAGGTTTTTTAAGCAGTAGAATCTGAGTCATTCCCTGAGCCCAGCGCATACGCTGTTGAATAAATGCATCGAAAGTTTCTGGCGCTAAACCACTCACCATGGGCCTATCAACATACACAGATTCGTAACCCATTTTGTGCAAATCTAGGGCAGTTTCTGCATCTTCGGTAATGGAGTCGCCAGAAATACCGCCAACTAAATCTAAATGTTTCCGACGCATTAGCGCAGCAGAACCACAGAAAAATGAGCTTCCCCAGTAATCTAACCCCTTTTGTATGGTTCCATAAAACATGTCGTTTTCTGACGGCATACGAGTGAATGCCGAGAAGTAGTTACGCTCAACGGGATCAGGGTTCGCCATAAAATGGGGGGTTTGAACAAGGAATACTTTCTCGTTTTTGAGCATCCAAGGGACGGTTCTATCTAAAAAGTCAGCGGTAGGCACATGGTCTGCGTCTAAGATAACTATTAAATCACCAGTGGTATTTTGAATTGCACTATTAACATTACCTGCCTTAGCGAACTCATTTTTTGCCCGCGTGTGGTAGGTGATGTCCAAACGTTCGCAAAGGCCCTGAAGCCTCTCTCTTCGTTGTTTTGCCGACGCTGCTGAAGCTGGGTTTTCAGCATTAATTTTTTGGTCTGTTCCGCCATCATCAAGCAGGTGAATATGAAGTTTATCCTTTGGATAATCTAGCATTTTCGCGGCTCGAATGGTTACTTCTAATATATCATCATCTTCGTTGTAGCTTGGGATCATGACATCTACACTAGGCAGTGTGGATCTATCTACACCTTCTAGAGATAGTAAAGGTCGACTGAGTGGAAACGCATTAACGATAGCCCCCAGTACAGATGTGACGCCAGCGTATATTTCAGCGCCAAACAGCAACAAGACGGCTATCATTGAAAGAAAGTCAGAATAAGTCAGCGTGTAAATACCTCGCCATAATAAGTATCTAACACTAAGGGCTATTGCTAACACCAGTGCGAACACGCGAAATAAATGCTGATATTTTTGAGTGTGCCTCGCTTCTTTACTGCAAAGCGATATGAAAATAAGAATGACTATTGAAGAGAGAAGTTGCCCGAGTGCATCCATGGGCGCTAGCAGTAACGCCCCAAGAATAAGGGACGCTACTAAAAGTACTATAATTAGCTTGGAAGTATAATGATGCCTATGTGTTTGGGAATAATCCAAGTTTGCGATCCAGTATGTGTATTTGCGTTACACTTGCATAGTTCGCCCTGTTTATTAAGGTCATTTTGCCATCTGCCGTCTCTACTTCATGATTGCTCTTGTAAAACAAACTAGAGATTTGGTCTCGTCGCTTCCTATTGCTTTTTGAAAGTAAAAACCATGCTGGGTAAGTGGCTATACCAAATGCTGCCACAGCGACCAAGCTGTAAAATGCTTTAGGAGACATCGAAGGGGCTACAAACAGGGAAAATATAAAAACAGCCACACTCAATACTGTAAATATACCAGTAATTTTACGTAAGCGTATAACTTTTAACAATTTGTTTTCAGCTTCCAACAGCATAAAGAGTCGCTTTTTCCAAAGCGTCTCTGTCTCTAGGCTGGTTCGAGCTTCAACTAGACGTGGCTTGTCGTTTGCCGAAGCGGCGTTTCGGAAAAATTGGGCTTGCTCATATACATTGACCGCCGCACCATTGTTAATGGCGCTTTGAAATGATTGTTCAAGCAAATCAGAGCGTTCAACTTTTTTAGAATTATCAATTGAGTTCATCGCGTATACTCTCCTCACTACTGCATACAGAGTCTACTTCCGCTCATCTCAAGGAAAAATTACTGAAACTATACTCACTGATTAATAATGATACGCTTACATACCTAATTTTAAATTGAACTTTAGCCCATTGCACTTTGGTATACGGTACTTTGGTATATGTCTAATACGACAAGGGGAGCACTATTTTCGACCTCAATATTTAAGGCTTTCTCAATTTGCTGACAATGCTTATTAAGTTACTCACGTTAAATACTGTACCGAAAATACTGCCAACAGAAATGGCATAAATTAGCCCTAGGGTTTCGGCAACAAGGAATACTTTTCTAATGGTGTGGGTATTTCTAATGACAAGAGAGCCAACGGTGAAAATAAGCGATGACGTATAGGCAACAAATATTATCCAGTTGTGGTTGAGCACGAACCACTCATAGGCCAAGAACCCCATATTTATTGCGATAAATAAAAACAGGATAACGTTACTTCTATGCTTAATCGCAATAAAGTTACGCACGCTCGCGAGCAGAGTACCAACCCCTGCAGCCATTGCGTCGAGCATAAAAAAATGTGCACTCAACGCCGCTAATGCAAAGGCCGAGATAAGTAAATATTTGTCCACATTTGTTTGACGATAGCCTATGAAGTTCAGAACTACAGCAATCGCACCAAAAGCTTCCGCAACAATATTCATTGAGTCTATATTCCTGTGCTAATGCTCATTAAAATTTCAAATAGAAAGGCTCACAAAGCGCTTTATATTCATCCGTGTAATCGCCCTTTTCATTCCTTATCGTCAGTATATTTTTACTAACCAAAGTGTTTTGTTCCTGCGTGTTCTTACAGCCATGTAATGAGGACGCGGAAGAAGATTTAATAAAATGAAAGGCGCAAAGATAAGGCGACTTGGTTTTTGAATGTTTTATGTAAAGAATTCTCTGCAACTGGAGACCGTAAGTTTCTGCTACCTGCACTATGTCGGCGTCTAAAGATGAAGGGTATAAACAATACATGCTACCTCGTTCATTTAAGACCGCATTACTTACGCTGAAAAGTGTATCGGGGCGAAGGGCTGATGTTTGCCTTGCCAGATTTCGAGCTTCACTTTGAGCTTTATAGGCGTTTGTAATGTTGAGTGCTTCATCAAAGTATGGAGGATTTGAAACGACTAAATCATAAAGGCAAAGTGGCTCAAATTTACAGATATCACAATGGTAAACAGACAGCTGGCGTGACCATTTAGCATTATCAAAATTAAAAGCCGCTTGCGCTGCAGCGTTATCGTCTATCTCTATAGCGTCGATCTTCGATGAAGATAAGGCTTTTTGCGCCATCATTAGCGCTAGTATGCCGCTGCCGGTCCCAACATCTAGAATATGCGCGGCAGCACCGACGTTCACCCAACTCCCTAAAATCAGGCTATCTGTATTCACCTTCATCGCACAGCGGTCTTGAGTCACCGTAAATTGTTTGCAGCGAAACATAGAGGGGTAAGTTACCGAGACGTTTAAAAGCCGCGCATTCTATACCAAGTTCTAAAACGCTTCACGTTAAGGTTATGATAGTTCACTACCAGCGCTGCAGCGACATCATGTTTCTTGCTACATCAATCGCGTGTACTGGCCGGTACTTTTTGAGTGGTCCCTTCATCAAACTTTGCCAAATAGGTGCGGTTTTTTGTGCTAAATCTTCTAAAGTGCGTGACTCTTCTCTGTCACCAAGCAATAAAGATGGTCTTACCGCCGCGGCATTTGGCAGTTGCGGCATACGCATAATCGCATTTTCTAACTCACCTTTTACCTTCAAATAGAAGTTACTGCTTTTCGCATCGGCACCTACCGAAGATATCCAGACAAAGCTGTCTGCGCGTTGCGCACGGGTGAGCTGGGCTGCCACATGGACGTATTCAAAATCGACGCGGCGAAATGCCTGTTTAGAGCCTGCCTTTTTAAGCGTTGTACCTAAACAACAATACACATGGTTTACGCTGAAATAACCTTGGTAATCTTGAAAGTAATCAAAGTCGATAACAACAGGTTTTAATTTGTTATAAGGGTCTTTAAACATGCTCGAAGAAAGAGGCTTTCTAACTAAACACGTGACTTCACTGTAACGCCTGTCCTGTAACAGCATATTTACAAGCGTTCGTCCTACTAAACCTGTCGCTCCTAGCACCATTGCGGATTTCATACGTCGCACCTTGTATCATAAATTGATATAACTACAATCAAACCTTCGACAGTCAAATATGCAGATAAAAATGAAAAAAGCCCTTTTAATTGGAGCCGCTATGCTCTCTACTGCTTTAAACGCTGAAACGCTCACAATTGAGCGTATTTTCTCCTCACCTTCACTAGATGGCAACGCCCCCCGTTCATTAAAAGTATCACCTGACGGTCAGCGCGTTACATTCCTTAAAGGCAAACAAACTGACTACGAACGCTTAGATTTATGGGAATACCATATTGAAAGCGGTCAAACCCGCATGCTGTTCGATTCAAACGACCTTCAAAGCGGCGAAGAAGTGCTTTCTGATGAAGAAAAAGCGCGACGGGAACGTATGCGCTTATCAGGCAGCGGTATTGTTAGCTACCAATGGTCTGACGATGGCAAAGCGTTGTTGTTCCCGCTAGGCGGCGACGTGTTTTATCACAAACTCGGTGAAAAGGGCGCAAAACAGTTACTTGACACTGACGCTTTTGAAACTGATATTAAATTATCACCAAAAGGTAACTACATCTCGTTTATTCGCGACCAGAACCTTTATGTGAAACACATTGAATCAGGTAAAGAAACCGCCATTACCAAAGAAGGTGGCGGCAACATCAAGTTTGGTATGGCGGAGTTTGTGGCGCAAGAAGAAATGGGCCGCATGACTGGATATTGGTGGTCACCTGATGAAACAAAAATTGCATTTACCAAGGTGGATGAAAGCCCGGTAGACGTGATCACCCGCTCTGAAATTTATGCTGACGATATCAAACTTATCGAACAAAAATATCCTAAGGCAGGCACGCCGAACGTGTTGGTGGAACTTGCTATTCAAGACATCAGTTCTGGCGACCGCACATGGGTTGATTTAGGCGAAGATAAAGACATTTATTTTGCACGAGGCAAGTGGATGCCAAACAGCACCACATTTACCTACCAGTGGCAAACGCGAGATCAGCAAACCTTAGAACTGCGCGCCTTCGATCTTAATAGTAAAAAAGAAAACGTACTGCTTACAGAAAAAAGCACTACGTGGGTAAATTTGCACGACGACCTTTATTTCTTGAAAGAAAAAGGCCAGTTTATCTGGGCGTCTGAGCGCGATGGATATAAACACCTTTACCTTTTCGACAATAACGGCAAGCTTGTTAAGCAATTAACCAAAGGTGATTGGGTTGTAGACAGTGTTGAAGCTATAGATACCGCAAACAACCGTTTGTATTTCTCTGGTCGCAAAGACACGCCACTTGAAAGTCATGTTTACAGCGTGCCTTTAGAGGGCGGCGAGATTTCGCGTATCACTGAACTAGGCGCATATCACAGCGCTGCGTTTAGCAAAGATGCCTCTATTTTTATCGATCGTTTCTCGACCATTAATTCACCTGCACAGGTTAGCCTAAATACCGCCAACGGCGAGCGAATTACCTGGCTTGAAGAGAACAAGGTTGAAGAAGGCCACCCGCTGCACACCTATATGGATAGCTGGACAGCACCTGAGTTTGGTGACATCACCACAAAGGACGGCGCAACCCTTAAGTATCGAATTTACACGCCTGACAGTGCCAAGCAAAACCCTAAACAGAAGCACCCTGTTATTGTTTACCTTTACGGCGGCCCGCACGCACAAGTGGTAACAAACAGCTGGGCGGGTAACCGTGGTTTGTTATTCCAGCATTGGGTTGATCAAGGCTATGTGGTATTTACGCTAGATAACCGCGGTTCTAATTATCGCGGTAAAGGCTTTGAAGATCCTATTTATAAAAAAATGGGCTTTATTGAGGTGGACGATCAGGTTGCTGGCGTAGAGTTCTTACGCACACTTCCTTTCGTTGATGCTGAGCGTATCGGTGTTCACGGTCACAGCTATGGCGGCTACATGACTCTCATGACCATGTTCAAAGCGGGCGATTACTTCGCAGCTGGAGTGTCGGGTGCGCCTGTAACTGACTGGCGCCTATATGACACCCACTACACGGAACGCTACATGGGTAACCCAAACACGGATGACGATGCTTATACTGCATCTTCAGTATTCCCTTACGCAAAAGATCTTAAAGGCGACCTTTTAATTTACCACGGTATGGCGGATGACAACGTACTGTTTACTCACTCGACTATGCTATACAAGCACCTTCAAGACTTGGCCATCCCGTTTGAAACTATGGATTACCCTGGCAAGAAGCACAGTATTCGTGGCAAGCAAACGGGCATTCACTTATACAAAACCATAACCAATTTTTTCAATAGAACGATTAAGTAAATATAAACAACTGAAATATAGGGGTATAAAGATAATTTATCTTTATACCCTTTTTTTTGGTTATTAAACTTTATAATAATTTTTTGCTACAAGGTTTGTTAAATTTTTTTTCATAGTGTAGGTTCGAAAGTGAGCAATTCGCTTACCCACCACAAAAAACAATCAAAAAGGTGGGATTAAACAACAGGTGAAACAGAGTGGTACCTATGAAAAATAATAAATTTACCCCATCTTTAATCGCAGCTGGCTTAGCACTTTCAAGCTTTACAGCACTTGCAGACGACGACCGTTACATCATTCAGGTAGACAACAACGCAAAAGGCATTGTGAAAGCACTGGCAAAACAATCTGGTGCAGAAATTCACGTTGATGCCGATGGCTTCATCGCTGCGACGTTCAGCGGTAAATCTTTGAGTGACGTGAAAGGGTTACTTAACAACCCACACGTTAAATTAGTTGAAGCTGACCTAAAACGCGTGCCAATGGCCTTATTTAACGATGACGCGGGCGACCCAACACAAACCCAATTAACGCCATACGCTGTTTATCAATCGCAGGCTGACCAAGTTGTATTTGATAGCAACGCTGGCATGAAAGTGTGTGTTATTGACTCCGGGCTAGATTCATCGAATGCTGATTTCAACTGGTCTGCAATTACCGGCGATAATGATGTTGGCACTGGTAATTGGTTTGAAAATGGTGGCCCTCACGGCACACACGTAGCCGGTACCATCGGCGCGGCTGATAACGGCTTTGGTGTAGTGGGCATGGCGCCTGGCGTTGATATGCACATCATCAAGGTATTTAACGCTTCTGGCTGGGGCTATTCATCAGATTTAGCACAAGCAGCTCAGCTGTGTTCTCAGGCTGGTGCTAACATCATAAACATGAGCCTTGGTGGCGGTGGCGCAAACTCTACAGAAGAAAACGCGTTTAAAAACTTCGTTGCAGCGGGCGGCTTAGTTGTGGCTGCTGCTGGAAATGACGGCAATAGCGTTCGTTCTTATCCTGCAGGCTACTCGTCAGTGATGATGATTGGCGCAAACGATGCGGATAACAATATTGCGGACTTTTCTCAATACCCATCGTGTAGCTCGGGCCGCGGTAAGCGCGTTACTACCGACGAAACTATCTGTGTTGAGGTAACTGCAGGTGGCGTAGACACCCTTTCAACCTATCCTGCAGGCGGTGCGTCACTATCTGCAATGAGCGCTGACGGTGTTGGCTTTGCATCATCGGCGATGGAAAATACCGGTACGGTATCAGCGGCGACTTACTTCCTAGGCTTAGGCGATGCGGTAGATACTGGCGCAGCGGGCAAGGTTTGTGTTATTGACCGCGGTAGCGTGTCGTTCTACGACAAGGTTAACAACTGTGAACTATCTGGTGGTGTAGGTGCCGTTATTATCAACAACGAACCAGGCATGCTTTACGGCACGCTAGGTGATACTAACAATACCTCAATCCCTGCTGTAGGTGCAGCGTTCGAAGATAGAAGCGCATTAGTAGCAGCATCTACTATCGACATTTCAATTGGCGCAAGTGACTACGGCTACATGAGCGGAACTTCAATGGCGACGCCAGCCGTTGCAGGTATTGCTGCGCTGGTATGGTCAAATCACCCAACGTGTACCGGTGAAGAGATCCGTAGCGCGCTTAAAGCGACTGCAATGGATGCAGGCGCCGCAGGTAAAGACGACTTCTTTGGCTATGGTATCGCTCAAGCGGCCGATATGAATGCTTACCTAACTCAAAATGGTTGCGCTGGCGGCAACGGCGGTGGTGACAATGGCGGTGGTGATAACGGTGGCGGTGATACAGGCGGCACCGGCGACTTAACCCTTACGGCTACCGGCTACAAAGTAAAAGGCACACAACGTGTAGATCTTTCTTGGGCTGATGCTATGTCGTCAAATGTTGATATATATCGCAACGGAAGTGTGATTGCTACCACAGCAAACGACGGCGCGTATACCGATGCTCTTAGCTCAAAAGGCGGTGCTACTTATAGTTATCAAGTGTGTGAAGCAGGCACAACTACCTGTTCAGCAAGTGTTAGCGTTGTTTTCTAAACCTTTCATAGATTATGTTTTTGCCAGAGGTTGCAATAATGAGCTAACCATTGTGGAAACGAAATCTTAAAGAAAGAAACTAAAATAGCGGGCAGTTTTATACTGCTCGCTTTCTTTTTATTAGCCTTAAATTAGCTTGGCAATAGTGCCTAGCTAAACATCTGGGTTGCTAGGTTTTGCTGTACAGCCTGCGCAGACGACGCACTCAGCTCAATCTCAATAGGATCGGCTTTACCCGACAACCAGATTTTAAGCTCGGCGTCCGTATCAAAGTGTCCTGCCGTCTCAACGATGAACTGCGTAATCGATTTGTAAGGAATAGAGTGATAGTTCACTTTGCGCCCAGTAAGCCCTTGCTTATCGATAAGGATCAGGCGCTTGTTCGTGAATACACTTAAATCGCGCACTAATTTAAACGCAGAAGTAACGGTCTCGTTAGCCGCGAGTATGGGCGTCAGCTCTTCTTGTACATCAGAAGCGCTTGTCTCGCTCGCATTACCCATAATGGTATCAAATAAACCCATAATTATTTCCTTTTAGGCAGAGGCAAGTTTTACTCGCCATTGAACTCTGTGCGCCAGTGGCTTGGGTTTATCTAAAGCAAAGCCCTGACCATAGTCGACTTTAAGCTCTCTAAGCACCTCTGCAGTAGCGTTGTCCACTACAAACTCAGCTACCGTTTGTTTACCCATACTGTGCGCAATATTATTAATCGCAGTAACTGTAGCATGATCAATTGGATCGTGAACAATGTTTCGCACAAAGGAACCGTCTATCTTCACGTAGTCTACGTCAAGGTGCTTAAGGTAAGTAAACGACGACATACCTGCACCAAAATCATCTAAGGCAAAGCTACAACCTAAATCTCGCAGCGTGGATATAAAGTGTTTAGCGGCACTTAAATTCGTTACCGCCGTTGTCTCTGTTATTTCAAAGCAAATCTTCTCTGCAGGTACCGACGTGCTTTGCATTCTTTGCGTAATTTTATGAAGAGCCATCTCGTCACCTAGCGTTATGCCCGATAAGTTAATAGCCACTTTGCCAACGTTATCAATATGCGCTGGGTTACTTTCAAGGGTTTTGAGGGTGTTATCTACCACCCACAAATCCACTTTATTCATTAAACCGTGACGTTCAGCTAACGGGATAAATAATCCTGGGCTGATAAGACCGCCCTCTCTAGCGTTTAGACGAAGCAATATTTCATAATGTTGAAGGTGTCCCGCTTTATCTTCATTGGGCACATTAAGCGGCATAATAGCTTGGCTATATAATTCAAAGCCGTCGTTTTGCAGCGCGTGGTGTAACGCATGCAGTACTTGATTCTCACTATCGTCGATGGCCATTTGTGAGTCGTTGTCGTGAAACACAAAGTAACGGTTTCGCCCCAAGTGTTTTGCTTTATAGCAGGCATTGTCGGCAGCCTTGATCAATGCTTCCGCGCTTTGTGTGCTTTCGTTTATTTCGATTACGCCAATGCTTGCGCCCACAAAAAACAACTTGTCGTCATATACAAAACGGTAATTGGAGATAGCCAACAATAGTTTATCTAGGCGCTTGGTCACCTCTTCTAAACTTTGATTACGAAATATAATACAAAATTCATCTCCGCCTATTCGCGCTAGCAAGTCTTGCCCGTTTACATACTGTCTGAATATGGTAGATATCTCTTTCAGTAGCTTGTCGCCAGCGGGATGACCACAGCTATCATTCACCAATTTAAAACGGTCCATGTCGATAAAGCACATCACACTTTGTTTGTGTTGAGCATGAGGCATGTTTAAGAAGGTCACCTCATTGTAACCCGCGCGACTTACGATATTGTTCTCTTCTAGCTCGGCGAGCTCAACGTTTTTACCACTCGCGTTTTGCTTATTGCTGCGATGTGTGTCGTTAAGGATCTCTCTTAACTTTTCATCAAAAGCATAACGGTTGAAGAGCCCTGTTAATTGATCATGATTTGCTTGAAAGTAGACTTCTTCCTGAAGCGCTAGTTCCTTAGTGACGTCTCGCGCTATGCCTTCAACGGCCACTAACCTGCCTTCCTCATCTAATATTGGTGTGTCGGAGAACTCTAGCGCCAATGGCTCACCTACTTTGCCTTGATAATGAACGACATAAGGTTCAGGCTTTTCGCCACGAGCAATGGTTTGGCGAATCTGGAAAGTTTCATCAGGTACTTGGCGTACATAGCGCGATTCATTTACGCAAAAATCATCCGCAGAAAAGCCAAGAATTTTTTCAATACCAGCACTCACGTAGATAAAATTATGCTCGACAGTTTTTGTGTAAACAAAGTGTCTATGCATCCCATCAACTAAGCGGCGGTATTTTTCCTCGCTGCGTTTAAGGTCATTTTGGGCACGAAAACGTTCGGTAACATCCCTTATTGTTAAAGCGATATTCTCCCCCGCCTTTACCACCTGAACTTTTATCCATTCAGGGCTAATTTCGGTACTTTCAATGGCAATATGGGCTTCATAAGGTATGCCACCCTTATACACGTTTTGCGCATTTATAAATTCGTGACTCAACCCTAAATACCGCATTTGCTCTGCCAATGTCATTGAGCGCAGTGCTTCACACGCCCCGCGAAATAGATAGCGGGTATAGGAATTGGCTTCGACTAGCGAAAAGTCGCTTTCTTTAGGCTGATAGATAAGCAACGCATCGAGAGAGGCTTCGCTGGCGGTTAAGTAACGCTGTTGGCTGAGCGATAAACTAACCGCCCCCTTTAACTGTTTGTGCAGTACGTAGCTAACCAGCGCTGACATCAGTAAGCCCGTTAGTATGATGAGGAGCCCTGCGTTGTAGGGGCTTAGCTGGGACTGCATAGAAAGATAAAAGTCTCTTTCTAAAAACGTAAAGGGAGCCAAAGAAACAATCGTACCGTCGTCAGCAAATTCGCCGCTTTTAAATAACGTGGCGTCGTCAGAATAGATTTGGAAGTTAAACTGAGGGCCAACTAATTCACCCAACATAACCCCCAATATGGTTTGAACATCGAACCCCGCTATTAAATAGCCGTGATCGGGTTCTTGAGGGCTTATGGCTCTGCCTACTACGATAAAATGATGTTCAGCTTCCTGAGAATAAAGCAGCGTACTTTCTAAATCTTCAGACAGGCTAGAGACGTTTAATCCTAGCGCCTCCATTGGCTTCCCAATAAGCGTATTGTCAATGCGCGTCTTGATACCCGTATTGGGCGTTGTTACCCAAGCGATTTTTCCAGTGGCATCAACAAATACTAGCGAGGAAAATCCTTGTTGCATACCCATTAACGACAGGGATTGAGCATTAAACCAATCCACTTGGTTTGGTTCAAAGGTGGGCCAGTTCTGCATAAGGTTATGCACCGCTTTAATGCGTTCATTTGAGAACACTTCAAGACTGATCTTTACTTGTTCGGCAACTGACTGGGCTTTGGAAATTCGGGCTGCACGTTCGTCGTTTTGAATAAAGGCGCCTGCAGATATGAAGATTAAAGAAAGAAGCAGAAATAACACCGCAGGCAGGGCGTATATGCGATGGTTTATTTTGCTTAACATGTGTCTATCTCCGAAAACTGCAGGCGGTATACTAAAGTAGAATTATGAAATAAATATGAATTGCCTTATACACGATGCGGTGAGGATACTGGCGTAAGTGAAAAGTATCTGGCACTGTATGAAATCAGTTTTCTTTTGATGCGTATTGAGACGTTTAAAATAAAACGTTACAGAGACTTAAAGTAGCTTTTGCAATTTTGGCACAAACGCTAAAACCTTATATGCATTGAAAAATAAAGAATAAAAGAGCATTCAGAAAATGAGAACACCTCCCAGCTTTGATAGCATTAAGCTTGCTTACGAGCGTATAAAAAATAACGTTAAGAAAACCCCTATCGTGGAATCTTCGTTGCTTAACCAATGGATGGGTAACCGTATTTTATTTAAAGCAGAATGTTTGCAAACCATCGGGGCGTTTAAAATTCGCGGTGCAATGAATTTTTTGGCTCGTTTAAAAGAAGAAGGCCGTTTACCAAAGCATGTGGTTGCAAATAGTTCTGGGAATCATGCACAGGCGGTAGCCTATGCAGCTGCTCACTTCGGCGTTAAAGCGACAATTTTTGCAAGCGAAACGATATCACCTATCAAAGCCGCGGCCACACAAAGTTATGGTGCTGAATTAAAGCTATTTCCCAACCGCCTAGAAGCCGACGCTGCGGTTAAAGATGCATCGAAAGCGCCAGATACTGTCTGGATCCCCCCGTTCAATCATGAGGATATTGTGGCAGGGCAAGGCACCGCGGCGCTTGAGGCACTTAATGAGGTGGGTAAGGTAGATGCCGTCTTTGCGCCATGCGGCGGTGGCGGATTGTTGTCGGGTACACTTTTGGCGACTCGCGCGTTACAACCCGACGCACTGGTTATTGGGGCTGAGCCGGCTGAAGCCAATGATGCATCAATGTCGCTTCAGGCAGGGGAAATTGTTGCTTTAAACCATACTCCAGACACCTTGGCAGATGGCGCAGCTACGCCTTCTGTTGGCGATGTCACATTCCCACTTCTTCAAGAACTTGACGATTTTTATGAAGTTGATGAACTACAAATTGCTTACTGGACTCAATGGCTTCATCATTTACTGAAGCTTCACATTGAGCCAACTTGCGCCATGACTATGGCTGCGGTTACAGCATGGGCAGCAAACACGCCTCCAGGTCAAACTGCGTTGGTCATATTAAGCGGCGGAAATATTAGCCAGTCGAGCATGGCAAAAATATGGGAACGTGACTTTTTACTACAGCCCCCTATTCTTGATTTTAGCGAGGCCGACGAGCTTGATGAAACGAGTTAGGCCAAGGCGTAAAAAGCTCAAAGAATAACGATACAAGTTACGCAGAATAACAATCTTAGAATAATTAAATAAAGGCAGAAAACTCCATGAACTCTACTTTACGTAAATCAAAAACGAGAAAACAATTAAGACTTGGCGCCATAAGCTCTGCATTATTCACTGCACTGTCTTTTGCAGCCATAGGAAGTGCTAGCGCGGCTACTCTCGTTGAAAATGTTAAAGGGTATACGCTTAATGAGGCTGGCGAACTTATCTCGTTCAAAAACCTTGTAATGGATGAGGGTAAAGTGGTTGCCCTAGACGTAAATAAAACAGCGCCTGATATTACAGCTAGCATCGACGAGACTATTAATGGTGATGGCAAAGTGATGCTACCAGGGCTCATTGATGCTCACGGTCATTTACTTGGCTTAGGGGCAAACTTACTCGAAGTTAATTTGCGAGAAAGTAGCAGTGCGCAAGACGCGGCCAAGATGGTTGCTGACTATGCGTTTGCTAATAGTCAACAATCTTGGATTACTGGCCGCGGCTGGAATCAAGAATTATGGTCTGACAGAGCTTTTCCCACCGCTACCGATTTAGACAAAGTCGTGTCTGACAGGCCGGTATTCCTGACTCGGGTCGATGGTCATGCAGCCTGGGTTAATACTAAGGCTATGGAGCTAGCTGGTATCACTAAAGACACCAAGTCCCCCGTTGGCGGCGAAATAATAAAAGACGTAAACGGCAACCCTACTGGCGTGTTCATTGACAACGCATCACTACTCATTGAAGAACATTTACCTAAAGCCAGCAATGCAATATATGAACAGCAACTCAATGCTGCAGGTGAGCACTTACTAGCAAATGGCGTGACATCAATGCACGATGCCGGCGTGAGCAGAGATGTTTACGATTTCTATTTGAAAGAGGCCGTGGAAGGTGATTTACCGGTGCGTATTTACGCTATGGTAAGCGCTACTGACCCTGAACTTTCAACCATGTTGGGTAATGGACCAATACGCGATGATGACGATTTTCTGTATATTCGTTCGGTAAAAGCTTATGGCGATGGCGCATTAGGTAGCCGAGGAGCCGCATTGCTAGAACCCTACTCAGATGCGCCTCATCAACATGGCCTATTGCTGACACAACCGGAGGACATGACAGAGCTTTTCACTACCGTTATCGGCGCAGGCTTTCAGCTTAACTACCACGCCATTGGCGACAAAGCTAACCATGTTGCGTTGAATGAATTTGAGGCCACTTTTGAAAACATCGGCGGCAGCGAATTGCGCAATCGTATTGAGCACGCTCAAGTCATCGCTCCAGACGATTTAGCGCGCTTTGCATCGTTAAAAGTACTTCCCTCCATGCAACCTACTCACGCTACCAGCGATAAAAACATGGCAGAGGATCGCATTGGTAAAGACCGTATGAAAGGCGCTTACGCGTGGAAGACACTTTTAGATTCTGGTATCCCACTCCCATTAGGCTCTGATTTTCCCGTTGAATTAGCCAACCCGTTTTACGGTCTTCACGCGGCGGTTACCCGTCAAGACAGAAATAACCAGCCGGTAAAGGGGTGGTATGCCCATGAAGCATTAACTGTTAAACAAGCATTTAAAGGTTTTACGCTCGATGCGGCCTACTCGGGGCATATGGAGGATTCGTTAGGTACGTTAACGCCAGGCAAATGGGCAGATTTTATTCTAGTTGATCAAGATATTTTCACTATTGATGCCAAAGACATTTGGAAGACAGAAGTACACGCAACCTATGTGGCGGGTGAACAAGTGTTTTCCAAGCAAGCACCGAAACAATAGCGTTTATTAAAGAGAAGCTAAGCATTAATAATGAGTAGTTCAAATAAAGGGCTTTTAACCAAAGGCATCGGCAGTATTGGCGCTGCCCTTTTGGTATTAAACGGGCTAATTGGGGCAGGTATTTTTGCGCTGCCCGCCAAAATGGCCGCAGAGCTCGGTGCCTTTAGCCCTTATATCTTTTTGATTTTTGGCGCGCTCATGCTTGCCATTGTGTGGTGCTTTGGGCAGTTGGCAGCCCTGTACCAGGAAACCGGTGGGCCTGTAGTATATGCGCGCAAAGGGTTCGGCGATGCCGCTGCGTTTCAAACCGGCTTTGTTTATTACCTCGCTCGCGCCACCGCTATAGCAGCTAATATGCATGTTTTATTGCTGTACGCAGGCTATATATGGCCGGAAATTAATACAGGGTCAGGTAAGTCATTTGCGATTGTTGTACTGACAACAGCATTAATTCTCGTGAATATTGTCGGACTTAAAGCCGCCATGCGATCACTCGATACTATCTCGGTGCTTAAGCTGTTGCCCTTCGTGGCATTGATTATAGCGGGCTATTGGCAGCTAGACTTTTCTACTGCATTAACCAGCTCTGCTGCTCCGGTTATTCCAGCATTTGATACCATTTCAGCCGGCGCTCTACTTACGCTTTATGCCTTTATTGGTTTTGAAACTGTGGTGGTGACTAGTGGCGAAACCAATTCACCGAAAAAAACAATACCTCGCGCATTAATGCTTACTGTTTCAGGCATTGCCATATTTTACTTTTGCGTGCAGTGGCTTTATTGGCAGACCGTCGGACCAGAGAAACCCGATAGCGCACCACTTATCGCACTCGCCAACATGATATTTGGCGAAACCGGGGCGCTTGTTATGACTCTAACCGCTGTAGTCTCGGTTGCCGGAAACTTGCTGGCAAACATGATTTCCACCTCCCGCCTTACCTATTCTATGGCGCAGCAGTCACTCGTTCCTGGGAAGCTAGGTAATATATTGGGAAGGGTTCACAACAAGTTTGCAACGCCGTATCTGTCCATATTAGTACTTGGTCTTTTCGCTGGTGCTATGGCGCTTAGCGGCAGCTTTGTGTGGCTTGCGATTTCCAGCGTATTGGCGCGGCTTGTGGTGTACGCCATGTGTGTGGTCGTGCTGATGAAAGCGCAGCAAAGCTCTTTGCGTAGCGCGTTTCAGCAGAGCGCTTCTGTTCAAGGCACTGCAGGCTCAAAAGTCAGTCCTACAAACTTGTTAAAGCGTTTGATACCCTTTGTCGCATTTGCGGTTTGCGCATGGTCTATTGCACAGTCGTCAACCAACGCATGGTTGTTTTTACTCGGCGAATTAGCAGTTGGCGCACTGCTCTATTTAGCGCTTTTTCATTTCACTCCAAGCAAAAAAGTATCAAAAGGTTAAACAGTGGAAATTCAAGTTATACCGGTTACGCCCTTTGCCCAAAACTGCTCGTTAATTTGGGACTCATCCACTAACAAAGGTGCGTTTGTCGACCCAGGCGGCGACATTGAAAAGCTTATTGCAGCTGCGACAAATAAGAGCGTGAGTATTGAAAAAATAATTCTCACTCATGGGCACTTAGATCACGTTGGCGGCACTGTCGCCATCGCAGAACATTACGGTGTACCTATTGTTGGGCCTCATATCGGCGATAAATTCTGGTTAGATGCACTTATGCAGCAAAGCCAGATGTTTGGCTTTCCACCGGCTCAGCCCTTTGCACCTAACGAGTGGTTAAACGACAACGACACGATATCGGTAGGAAATTTGACTCTTGAGGTGCTTCATTGCCCGGGCCATACGCCAGGACATGTGGTGTTGGTAGAGCGCTCAAGCAAACGGGTTATTGTCGGCGATGTGATATTTGCAGGCTCAATTGGCAGAACCGACTTCCCACAGGGAAATCATCAGCAGCTTATCGACTCTATTAAGCAAAAAATCATGGTATTGCCCGATGATATGACGATTTACCCGGGCCACGGACCAACCACTACCGTTGCGACTGAAAAGGCCACGAATCCTTATGTGT
Source organism: Alteromonas sp. KUL150 (assembly GCF_009811475.1). Classification (NCBI taxonomy): domain Bacteria; kingdom Pseudomonadati; phylum Pseudomonadota; class Gammaproteobacteria; order Alteromonadales; family Alteromonadaceae; genus Alteromonas; species Alteromonas sp. KUL150. Next base: position 3,044 of record NZ_BLIJ01000076.1, on the reverse strand, counting down.
CTGGCAGGTTTGGGTAGCCTAAGTACTAATAAAATGAAAAAGGCGAGGTACGTTTAACTGCAGCGCCCTCGCATTTTTTATTTCATGCCTGTTACAAACATGCTTATAGCGATATGCAACAGGTATTAGCAATGAATGCTTATTCGTAAGCACCGCTTGCATAGTGCAATTCATAGCTGTGGCTATAAATTTCAAGAATGTTGCCAAACGGGTCTTCCATGTAAATCATGCGGTAAGGCTTTTCACCGGGATAGTAATAACGCGGCGCCTTCATTCGCTTCTTACCACCAGCGGCAACAATCTTTTCGGCTAAGCCTTCTACATCTGGGTCTTGAACACAGAAATGGAAGATACCGGTTTTCCAATACTCGAAGTTGTTTTCAGGGTTCTCTTGGTTACTAAACTCGAAAATTTCAACGCCTACGCGATCACCTGTTGAAAGGTGCGCAATACGAAATTTCCCCCAACCTGCGCCAAATACGTCAGTACACATTTCACCAATGGCTGAGTCATCTTCAACAATTTCGGTGGGCTTCATGATGAGATACCAGCCAAGTACTTCGGTGTAAAACTTTACGGCAGCTTCTAAGTCAGGTACTGAAATACCAATATGAGAAAACGTACGTGGATACGGTGTTTTTACTGCTTCAGTCATCACTTACTCCTCTGTAGTGCAAGTTAATAAAATAGCTTAAGCGGCCGCCCTCTAGGCTGTTTCGGTGCCCAGATCAAAGCAAGTTCAAATTCAAGATCAATGCAGGCTCAATAAGCCGTTTGATATAGACGTTATTACAAACCTCCTCGACTAGAAGACCTACTCGAACACCGCTTAAGTGAACGTGCATACATAGTAGCTAGACAAAGAAAAAACATGAAATTATGATATTTTCTAAATATGATAAATTAAGATTATACCTCAATGATAAACCCTATTTGGCTAGACACCTTCATTACTTTGGTAGAAACAGGAAATTTCACTCGTACCGCTGAGCAGCGATTTATGACGCAGCCCGGTGTAAGCCAGCACCTAAAAAAACTTGAAGAGGTATGCCAGTGTGAATTAGTGGTCCGCTTAGGAAAAGGGATCCAGCTTACTGAACAGGGCCAACGTGTTTACCACTACGCCAAAGAGCAGCAGTTAAAAGAACAAAATTTTATTGCCAGCTTAAAGTTTGACGCCCCTTTTGAAGGTAAGTGCATTGTGGCCTGCTCAGGTGCAATTGCTCAGCGTATTTACCCCGCTCTGCTGGTACTGCAAAAACAGCATAGCGGGCTTAATATTCATGTGGAAGTCGCGCCTCGCCGCACAATTTTATCCGGAATAGCGAACAATACGCTTGAACTTGGTATTGTGACAAACCAGCCAGAGAGCGAGGATATACATAGCGAATACTTAGGCGAGGAAGCATTAGGGATTATACTACCCAGTAGCTTATCGAGTGCGCTTGAAGAAAAGTCTACAAATCCATTTAAAAATGAGCAGAGCGCTATTCCGCTTGCTAATGCTAAGACACAACGCTCATCCAGAGCTGGAAACTTGGAACTAAATGATACGAGCGCTTTAAAAGACATTATCAACACTTTAGGGCTCATCAATCACCCCGATGCGATGCATTACTTACAGCGCTACTTTAATGATTGCGGAGAACCTGAATTGGCTAACGTCAACCCGAACAAGCTGCCTCATGCCGGCTACATTAACCAGCTTTCGCAAATTCTGCTGCCGGTAAGCGAAGGACTGGGTTTCACCGTGCTCCCCACCAGCACACTAGACTTTGTTAGCTTTGCAGACAAACTCACTGTATACAACGGAAAAAACGACGTAACCGAACCTCTTTACAGCGTTCAAACCGCACACAGCGAACTGCCCGCCCGCTACCAAGTAATAAAACAAGCCATCATACAAGTATTGGGGTGAAGCTTGGGGGTCAGAGTACATTGTTGAGCTAAGCTTGGGGGTCAGAGTACATTATTAAGCTGGCTTACCAACTAAGCGCCGAGCATTTTGAAAGCAGATTATTAAAGTTACTCTGACCCCACAATTCGTAATTAGTCGTGAAGCGACGGATCGGGCGCTACCATCTCTGCTTCTCTTTTATGTTCAGGTACATCCACTTTACCCGAGGCAATAACTTCCCCCTCTTGCCATAGCTTCCACTCGCCCCGTTCGTAAATATCCCACTGCTCGTCATTCGTTAGTGGTTCGGTAGCAATAATACTCACCACATCTTTTGGCGTGGTTTCCGCTGCAAAATCAATTTCCACCTCAACATCGCTTAAACAAGCGGGCCCAAACGGTGCTCTGCGGGTAATGCTGGCTAACTTTGTACTACAGAAGGTAAATAGCCAATCGCCGTTACTCAGTAAGCAATTGAATACACCTTGTTGAGCATACTCTTTTGAAAGCGCCACCAGCGTTTCGGCTAACTGCTCAGACATAGCGTCTCGGGGAAGGTTTTGCCTGACATTATTCATAATATCGCAGAAAAGCTCTTCGCTATCGGTATCTCCAACCGCTTCGTAAATACCTGTTCGGCGTGAAAAGTTAGGGAGTTGCCCGTTGTGCGCAAACACCCAATATCTTCCCCACAGTTCGCGAGTAAAGGGGTGCGTGTTAGCTAAGTTGATATTACCCACATTTGCCTGACGAATATGACATATCGCATTTTTGCTTTTTATAGGCAGCTTCGAAACAAAATCAGCAATGGGTGATGTGGCGCAAGGCTCAGGATCGTGAAACATACGCACGCCCTTTCCCTCGTAAAAAGCGACGCCCCAGCCATCTTTATGCGGCCCTGTTTCACCACCGCGACGAGTTAGCCCAGTAAAACTAAAACAGAGGTCGGTTGGCGTGTTAGCACTCATGCCTAAAAGTTCACACACAGCGTTTATTACCTATAGCAGTTATCTCACAAAGTACGTTGAGAATACGCAAGCTATCACGTTGAATCAATTCGACATTGGTTAGGATTACTACTTTTTGTTGAAGATAAGAGAGTTATGGGGTCAGAGTACATTCGTTCGGAAAGTACTCTGACCCTGAG
>NZ_BLIJ01000075.1:0-985 GCF_009811475.1 Alteromonas sp. KUL150 | reverse complement strand
GGGTCAATCACGATTAAGTGATTGCCATCATAACGCCCTCGTAGGTTGTGCCACATCCCGCGGCCTGATCCGAATGCGTTAGCTCAAACTCGTTTATCATGCAGGTACTCGGCTCAGTCTTAGTTTTGGATTAACCGGAGTAAGTACCACTTCCTTTGCAATGGCCCATATGTAAGCCGCCATCTCCCTAGCTATCGCGGTAATGATTAAATTGTAGTGTTTACCTTTTTTACTCATACGATGATAGCGTTTGCACAGACGCAATTGTGCTTTCCAAGCAATATCGACGATGTCTTTGGGTAAGCCTTCTTGCCTTAACTGTAATTCGGTAGAGACATTCGCTGGATAGCGATAGCTGTGCGCACCTTCAATTAGTAGACGCCTTGCTCTGCCGTTACCTGCTTTGGTAATGGCACCTAAGTGACGTTTACCACCGGAGGATTGTTCGCTGGGCACTAAACCTAAATACGCCATGAGTTTTCTTGGGTGATCGAAGCGGTGTAAATCACCAAGCTCTGCCACCACACCAACGGCGACTAGCAATCGAACGCCACGCATAGCCTGAATAGCCTTCACCACAGGATAATAACGCCACTGGTGAACGTGATGGGTTAACTCATTGTCGAGCCTTTCTAGCCGGCGAATACGCTCTTCTATGGTTTGCAATTGTTCCTGCAAGACAATTTGCTGGGCAGGATGAGGCAATATGAGTTCGGTAAGCCAGCGCAGATGCTTCTTGGACCAATTGGCCGTGCCTTCGTAACGAATGTTGTTGCGAAGCAGTAAGGCTTTAAGCTGATACTTGGCTTCTTTTAAATCCTTCATTGCTGCTTCACGGGCTCGGGACAAATCTCGAACTGCTTCATCCTCCGGCTCAGGCACATAGATGGGTGTAAGGTCTTCAGATTTTAGTGACCTAACGAGTTTAAGCGCATCCCTGCGATCGGTTTTAATTCGCTCCCCTGGCTTTTTAGGGATAAGAGAT
>NZ_BLIJ01000074.1:0-600 GCF_009811475.1 Alteromonas sp. KUL150 | reverse complement strand
GCAATACAAGGAAACTTCTTGAAATACTTTACTATTATTGCACTCCTATTATCTTTCAATTCATTTGCGAATATATTCGGAAAGATAAATTGCGGTTCTTATGAACCTACTAAATACCCGAATAAAAAAGTATTTAAAGGTACTGTTAAAAGCGAGGTTACGGAAGTTGGCGTAAAAGAATTTTTTGAAACTGCACAAAATGATTCAAAACAAATAATGTGGAAGCTTGAACTTTTGGATAGAGCGACTGGCAAGTACAAAAAGTCTTTTCCTAGAACCTCACCTTACTCGGATGAGCAAACGGCTATTGAGCATCAAATAATACTGATAGAAAAGACAGGCATCTTTCTGTGTGTAAGTTTCGCTCGCTATTTAACCACAAAGCTAACCAAGTAAGCGCATTGCACTTCGTCGACCTTGCACACGTTGCTGATGTTGATTTTGTGCGTATTGCTCTAGGTGAGTCACTTTGCCGGCGGCGTGCTTAAAGCAGGTTTCAAACTGCGTGGTTAAAGTTTTCCAATGTTCTTGTTCAATATTGAGACGCTCTAAAATAGAGGGTAGGTTATGCTCAATCTTACCGCGTTTGTTTGGATGAAT
>NZ_BLIJ01000073.1:0-1251 GCF_009811475.1 Alteromonas sp. KUL150 | reverse complement strand
CCTTGGATTGCCAGTACTAAACAAGACAGGCATATTTGTAGTCGTGCTCAGAGAAGAATGGCTAAATACCAAAATCCCCATTCTGGAATCAAAAACGTCTAAAAGCTATTTCCACACTCCTTCGAATAGAGCGCGGCTTATGCAAGTTGTGCTTGAAATGAAATTTGGTGAGATGGCTTAGGTCAAACTAAATAAGACAGGCATATTAGTTTCAAAAGTACTTAACAAGGCAGGCATCTTTGTGAAAGTGAATGACTAAACAAGACAGGCATATTTCTTTTCTAGACAGGCATGTTTCTGTATACCCACCTATCTGAGTTGTTATTGAAAGCTATATTCCAGTAATAGCAAAGTCTATTGCACCTATTAGCAATTCCCGGGATTGGTCTAAGCAACCGATGTAGTCCTTGAGCACATCTTCGGGTATGGAACTCAGTTGTTGAGCCAGGAATAGGAACGTCTCGCCTTCGAGTTCTATCTCCGGTGTTAGGTTTTTCATATAAAGACTATTTCTAGTCTTATTCTTTGTCAGCGGTACAACTAACCTTGTTGCTAACTGGTCAATTACAGAGTTCTGAACATCTACAAGAAAAGGGTAAGCTTTATTTGTTTTTAAGCTAGGGTTTCTGTAAACATCAAACTGTGCCATTAGAAGTTCCTGTACTCATCACCTACACAGCCGTTTTCAGCAACAAACTCGTTATACGCAGCTATGGCAGCTTTGTTTTCTTTTTTCCACCGTTCTTCTTCAACACTTTTCAACTTGTCTTTAAGTGCCTGTTCTAACGTTGCAGATAGGTTAACTTTTAAGTCACGAGCTTTTTGCAATAAGTCGCTATTTAAGCTTAAGTTAGTCGCTTTTTTTGGGGCATGGACGTCATATAAATCTTGCATGTTATCACTCCAAATGGTCTTACATATTTAGTATACGCATGCGGATGCGCATTGTAAAAATGCCTTCTACTTAGCGAGACAGAAATCTTTGTGCAGAAATATACATTTTGTGTCCGTCTTGCTATCTACTAAGCGGTAGAGCTAACCAAGTAAGCGCATTGCACTTTGTCGACCTTGCACACGTTGCTGGTGTTGATTGTGTGCATATTGCTCTAGGTAAGTCACTTTGCCGGCGGCGTGCTTAAAGCAGGTTTCAAACTGCGTAGTTAAAGTTATCCAATGTTCGTGCTCAATACTGAGACGCTCTAAAATAGGGGGCAGGTTATGCTGAACTTTGCCACGCTTGTCTGGGTGAAG
>NZ_BLIJ01000072.1:0-80380 GCF_009811475.1 Alteromonas sp. KUL150 | reverse complement strand
TCTTGGGTTGCCTGCAAAAGGCATAAGTCTTTTCGGTGTTTTGCCTACCTTGGCTGCGTTAATTCGGTATTTAATACTGGTATGGTCTGATGTTTCAGGCGTTTTGGCTATCTTTGCTCGTACTGGGTTTAAATCAACATAAGCCATACAGGCGGCGACAGCTGACTCATCCAATAGCGCTTGAGATTTAAACCGTCCTTCCCAAAAATGCCCTGTACAGTTATCCTCTTTATTAGCGGCCCTGGCAATGTATTCATTCAGTGCACGCATAAACCAGCTGATATCAAACAGCCTTTTACGCCATACTTCAGCCGTTATCTCCACAGTTTTAATTTGAATTTCATGTAAGTCTTTGCATGAATCTGGTGATATGTAGCGCTTCGAGAGTAATGTGCCTTTGTACAGTTTGTGCCAACGTTTAATCACGTCCTCTGTACTTAGTGCGTCTGCTTTCTCTTTGTTTACGTGTAATACCAGGTGCGTATGATTACTCATTACCGCATAAGCACATACATCAATGGCGAACACCTCACTTAGAACATGAATACGGTCTTCTACCCATTGGCGACGATGTTCAAAGCTTCTACCGTTTTCCTCGCCACATAAAAAGGCACGACGAACACAGCGGGAAACACAATGGTAAAAGGGCGTATCCGATAAACTAATTTGAGACTTTCGGGCTTTAGGCATTGCGGCTGTCTTACTCTGATTAACTCGTATATCAGTTTGAATGGAGAGTTAGATTTGAGAAAGTGTACAAGGGGACAGTTTTGATTTTTTCTAAGTTATGCCTGTCATGTTAAGTTTTTACAAGGGGACAGTTTTGATTTTTTCTAAGTTATGCCTGTCATGTTAAGTTTTTTCAGTGAGTTTAATAAGGTGTCTCTATATTTTGCAACTTTCGGGCTTTAGGCATAACAGTTGACTGGCTCTGATTGATTTGCCTCCTTGAAAATTAATCAATAGACCGCATCAATGTCTTTATGTTTATTTCAAGGAAGAAGAAATGTCTCAGTCAAATAGTGTGTTTAAAGAAAAATCTTTAATTGCAGTCCTAGCCTTATGTGTTTTCTCTTTTGGGCTTTATGTCATTTTTCGCTTGTGGCAATTAACTAATATACTGAATTCAAAAACGGAAAATCCTATCTCAAAGGTTTTCACAACAATCACAATTTCTATTCATTTAGTTTCTCTTCTTGGACTCATCTACTACTTTCTTTTCCCCGCCCCAGCGACACTACTGCTCACTGCTAAACTTCTTCATCTACTGTCTACCATTTTTCATATTATATGGATTATCAAAGTGAGAAATAGGATAAACAGAATAAATAACGTTTCAAAAGGCAATACGCTGTGGCTAGATCCTATTCTCAGCAGTTTCTTTCATGTCATTTACTTTCAACACAAGATAAACCAATCTATAGCTTCTGAAACTGAGGCGAAAATCGCGATATAACTAGCACACTAAGTCAATCGCTTTGCTCTCTGGAACAAAAAGTAGGGTGTTATGTGACTTTGTAATGTTTAAGCCTATGAGGTTTTAAAAAAGTGAATAATCCAGACGAAGTTTTTCATCATCTCAAAGATATACTGACTCCATATTCCAATGGCATGGTCAGTGGTTACTGACAATCCCGATAATTTTTATTTGAACACGCATCACGTTATGAAAAACAAGAAGCCAATGTATTTTGGCTCAGTCAAGATCAATAAGAATTATGTCAGCTTTCATCTGATGCCCGTTTATGTATTTCCAGAATTATTAGAAAGTATATCCCCAGAGCTTCAAAAACGAATGCAAGGCAAATCGTGCTTTAATTTTAAAGCAACAGATGCCAGACTCTTTCAAGAGCTTAAGGAATTGACTAGGGCAGGGTATGGAAAGTACCAAAAAGCAGGTTATTTGTAGTATCGGCCGGCGCTTAACGCGTGAGCCATTAAATGCCGCAACATCACTGCCATTCAGCTTAGCGTTTGGCATTTAAAAAGGAGAGTTTAAATGAAAGCTATTTATCGAATTCTTATTGCGCTAGTTCTTCTAGCAGCCGCTATCGCATCTTACAGCAAAGGAATTCAGTCAGGTGTGTTTTTGTTCATCATATTGGGCCTTGTTCTTGAAGGCGCCTTTTGGTTTGGCTTGTTTCCAATCAAAAGGCGAAAAGAGACTTAACCTGTCGGCGCTCGATATTTGCAAGGTTTAGTTTCTGTGTTAACCCAAGTTTGTATGTTGTTTTTTTCGCTACACAACATGTGACTTCAGCAGGGCGGAAACAGTTGTTCCTTGCTCCTGCATTGTTAAGTTTTACTAACTGATATTTCCCCATTGTTTAGGCGTTGATAAAAGGAATTAGATGAAAAATTGGGAAGATTTAACCTTCGTTCAGAAGGCTCTAATTGGCACCTGCATAGTAGCAGTCGCAGCGTTTGCTCCCGAAATTGCGTTACTTTTACAGTTTGGCGGCATTGAAGTAGCGTTCACGTTTTTGCTTGTCGCCTTTCAACCTTTTTCGGCTTGGCTCCAGCGCACCTACGTGCAATTGAAAAACATTATAAGTATCGCAGCCATTTCTATTAGGCATAGTAATTCTGCTAAACCCAGTGTCTTTGCGTTACAGGCTTCATTTTGTTGTCTGGCTTTAGCATTAACAGGTTCAGGTGTATTTGCATTTAGCTTTTTCATGCCTGGTATGCTGTTAAATGGGGTAATGGTGTAAACACAAAATAAACTCAATCACTTCTTTCGGGTTATAGCCGCGCACGTGAACCCCAAAATCTGCTTTATGGAGCAAGAATGCGTAATCTTTTATTTCTCGCCTTACTCTTATTCCTTGGGTGTGCAGGCTCCCCTCAAGTTAAGATAAATGAGATAGATTTAATTGATAAATATACTGTTCGTTTCATTGGCAACACGTCAAAAGAAAATGCAAAGTTACTTGAAAGTATATTAACCAAACACCCCAAGGAAATTGACACGTTAATTGTAACTAGTTCAGGAGGTGAAGTTTTCGGGGGAATGCATATTGGGTATTTAGTGCATAAGTTTGATTTGAAGGTTGTTATAGAACGCTATTGCACGTCTTCCTGTGCAAATTACATTGTTACGGCAAGTAATGATGTTGTCGTATCTGAAGGTGCGTTTCTCGGGTGGCATGGAGGTTCGACACAACCGATGTACACTCCTTTTGAAGAGGAAATATCTTGGTTTTCGCGAATACAAAGATTTTTCAGACAGGCTGATTATAATGAAGATATGGACACTTATTTGCTCAGATGGCAAGAGAGAGAATTAGAGTTCTTTGAGACAGTTGGTGTAAACCAAGCTGTCACGATTTTGGGTATGATGCCAGGGTTGAATGAGGAAAGGGATTCTATGCTCTTTTCTTACGACAAAGAAACCCTTCAATATCTTGGGCTTAATATTAAATTTGAGAATGAGGAGCAAGTGGAGCTTTCACCAGACGGAACTAAAGTTGTTCAAGTATTTAATATTACGCATGACAAGCTGGAGGTCCTTTTGAAGCGCCATAATAAGAAAATAACTAGGGGCACGTAGCAGCTAGCTATGTATCAGTTTATTTCGCATTCGGGTCAATCATTACTTAGTCTGTTTTTTAGTTATTATACGCTAGGAGTTTAAATGGAACTTAATCAGGTAACTTTGCCAGTAAAAGATATGAATATTGCAGCTAACTTTTATCTAAAGCTCGGCTTTACTCAAATTGTTGATACTCCTCATTACGCAAGGTTTTCTTGCCCAGACGGGAACTCTACTTTCTCCTTATCACTCGAATCTGGTGAGTTTGAAAATAATTCTGTGATTTACTTCGAGCATGAAAAGCTTGATGAACTGTGTGCTGAGTTAACTAAGAAAGGTGTTCAGTTTGAACAGCAACCGACAGAGCAACGGTACTTATGGAAAGAAGCAATACTAAAAGATCCATCTGGTAACAAAATCAAACTTTACTGGGCAGGTGAGAACCGCTTAAATCCTCCTTGGAAAGTAGAGAAGCGTTTATAGCATATTGCTGCATAAGCCAGAAAAATCCTTTTGCTAACGACTTCATTCAAGCTTCGGCTTGGACGAAGATGGTGAAGATATGCTTTCGCTTCTTAGGCTATAGTGTTTACCAGTTTAGAAATGTTCATTTAGGCCTCTCTGATACTGAAACATGTACACTCCGTTACGTCGTTGCCGAGTGTAGCTCGTGTATCACTGAGTCTTTGCGGCATTGTGCTCCCTTGTGTTAAAAAATAAAGTATAAGGCAATATGAAATTTTCACTATTTGATGAATCGAAATCTCTTGAGGTTATCGAACTTTTCAGGAAAGTATTCTCTGAATCTGAGGGGCAAGCAGAAGGTCAAGTTATTGCAGATTTCGTTACCAACCTTATCGCTACTACTGCATCACAAGATTTAATAGGGTGCACTGCAGAAATAAACCAGACTGTTGTCGGATGTATATTTTTCAGTCGTCTAACGGTACCAAGTGGGCAGAACGCTTTCATTTTGTCGCCGGTCGCCGTCTCATCAGATATGCAAAGGACTGGTATAGGCCAGAATCTAATTAATTATGGCCTATATCATTTAAGGTCCTTAAACGTAAGTTTGGCTTTTACCTATGGCGACCCAAGTTATTATTCTAACACTGGTTTCGAGCAAATTAGTGAACATATTGTGAAAGCGCCTTGCCCATTGAGTCAGCCTATTGGTTGGCTTGCTCAATCGCTAGAAGGGCAGGTAATTGAGCCTATGGCCGGTCCTACTAAATGTGTCGAAGCATTAAATGAGCCCGGTCTTTGGTAACATTAACTATGAAAAGCAAACTCTCACTTGCGCAATATGTAAAGAAACGGAATGGCGTACCATTGGGCGCGAGTGATTCCATGAAAAACATGCTTTTACGCTCTTTTGGTGCATCTTCTTTTCCGGTTTTTTGGCGATATTGGAATCCTATCTGGGGTTACTATTTATCACGCAATGTTATGCGCCCAATTGCGAATCTCTTGCCCATTTCTTTAGCTACTTTTATTACATTTCTAGTTAGCGGAGCTCTTCACGATATCGCCGTATCAATCATTAAGTGGAAAACCATTTTTTTCTTTACGCCGTGGTTTGGGTTAATGGGATTAACAGTTATTTTTTCTAAATGGGCAGGGGTATCATACGGTCTTGTTAGTTGGCCTGTTCGCGCACTAATTAATGCATCGTTTATTTTAATTTCGCTAGGTATAACGTACTTTTTGGAAACCCTGTATGCTTGATAACATACGACTAATCAGACATGGAAAGTGATATGTGGTTTAAAGACGTAGAATTAGAATCTGAAAATATAACGCTTACTCCCTTAACCATGGAACACGGAATGTAAGTTACTTTTGCTCACTCACGCCTTTGAAACGCTCGAAGCAATTGCTGTAGAGTTTAGAACAAGCTGGCATAACCAAGCTTCACGTACCGCTATTGCTCGATTAGGAGCAAAGCAAGACGGCGTGCTTAGGAACCATCAGAAAATGGCTAATGGTGGCTATAGAGATACGGTCGTGTTTTCCATTATTAATTCAGAATGGCTCGCTGTTAAAGAGAACTTAACTTTTAAACTCTCAAAAAGTAGCTAACAAAGCACGTTATTTTAAATAGATAACAAGCTCAGTGTGGAAGATATAAAAAGGAACTCACATGCCAATTAAAAAATGGATTTTGCAATACAGTCTTGCTTTTCCCATGCTGTTTACTTTGTTTTCAGGCGTTCAATATATTAAAGGTCAAACCGTTTCTTACTCTGTAACATTTGGACTAACCTGGGCTTTTATTTCTATAGCCATATTTGCCACTCGTCGTGCATACAATTTTAAAAAGAACATCAACTGCCAGTTGTGTAACGACTTAGACCAAAGAGACGCGCAGCGAAAATAGGGCTTCTTGTTGTGAATGGGTGATTCACGAGATAAGCGTTAAAAAAAGCGTATACTTTTCGTCGATTTTTTGTTCTGCAAGTTTAAAAGGATTTAGGTTTATATATGAACAGTAGAATTGCTTTGTTAGCGTTTAATACTCTCGGTGGTGCCATATTTTCATTCACTGCCTTCATAGCTGGGAGCGGGTCCACGTCATCTCTTAATTTATTATATTGGGGCATATTGCCCGGTTTGCCTTTTGTAGTACTTGCTGTTTTAGGGGCCTTTAACAAAAAACTGAGCCAGCGAAGCCTTCTCTTTATGACTTTAGCTGCATTGTTAGTGACATCTGCTAGTTACGGGCAGGTTTTTGTGTTTGTTGGTGGTGGCGCGAATATTGGTGCTGGCCTTATGATATTATACAGCCCAATCGCATATATAGCCGCTATATCAATTGGGTGGGCAATCGGCGAACTTTTTCATTTTAATCATGGTAAGTAGTGAACCTTGCGCTCGTTCATTTGGAATTTGAAAGCAATGTGGTAAGTACCTTTTAAGGAAAAGCAGTGGAGCCAATTAACAAGTTCTGCCCTCGATCTGGCAAACCAGTAAAGCCTGATTCGCTAACCGATTATCGTGGCTATACGGTAGGCTTTTGTAATCCTGGGTGTAGCAGCGATTTTGCTAAAAACTTCCAAGCAAGCCCGAACGATACTCAGTACTTTGATGTGCTAATAAAAGAAAAGTTTGGGAAGTGAAATATCAGGATTTTTTTAACGCGTACTAACAGGCATGAATGTAAATAATAACTCCGAAACCAGCGTACGTTAGAGTATCTAGAGTAAGCAAATACGTCATTTGAAAAGCTCATCAATGCGACATTAGATCAAAAAAGGAAGTCGTAAGATTTCCAATTAATAAGGAAATAAGTGAGTAAAAAATGAAAATATTCATATTGGCGTTTGTGTGTTTTTTTATAAGTAGTGCGTTTGCTCAAAGTATTTTAAATGAAAGTGCATTTACTCAAAGGTATGCGAACGCAGTTATCACCAAAACTGAGGTTGTAAGCGCCGATATAAAAGGTCGTCTAGAGATTGAAATGACTTATAGTGATGGAGGAACGTCTACCGCTTATCTCAATAACGCTTACATGAATTACCTTTCTGACCCTGAAGAGCTCGACGTAATTATTGAGTCGTATATTAGTGCGTTAACGAAAAACAGTAGTGACGTAAAGGCCAATATGGAGAAAACTCATATCGTCCCCGTTATTAAAGATAAAGGTTATATTAACCATATAACGGAATTAATGAGCAAAAATAATGAGGGTGAGTTTCCTTTCTTTTATGAAAAGTTAAATGACGTTCTTTATATTCTTTATGCCATTGATACGCCTTCTTCTATTAAGTTCATGCCAAAAGACGATATTGCTAACTTAGGTGTAGAGCAAAAAGACCTTAGAGACCTTTCATTGTCAAATTTGATGAATACTGTTGAGTCACTACAAATTAAAGGTGACCCTTCTACCATCTCGATGGTTGTGGCCGATGGTACTTACGAAGCGTCTTTTTTAATTTATGACGCGCTATGGTCAAAAGAAAACTTTCCTGTGAAAGGCGATATAGTAGTTTATGTGCCCTCTAGAGACGTTGTAATTGTAACGGGCTCAGAGGATGTGGATAGTTTAGAGACGGTGAGAGAGATCGTGCATAACCCAGATAATCACTGGCCACATCCCGTGTCTAACATTGGGTTTATTCGCAAAGAAGGTAAATGGGTTAAGTTTTACGAGTAGCAGGCTAACGGCGATAGAATAAGCAGTGTTTCTTGACACCTTTTGCTGACGAATTAAGGAAAACACCGTGGCTAAAATTTTAATATTTGGTAATTCCGGTTCTGGTAAATCTACGTTGGCGAGACATTTGCGTGAAACACGCGGTCTATCACATTTAGAACTCGATACCCTCGCATGGAAACCCACTAGCCCGCCTGAAAGGAAGCCGATCAAAGAATCTGCACAAGAGATACAGGCGTTTACCGGCTCTAATAAAACTTGGGTTATTGAAGGGTGTTACACAGACTTATTACAACTTGTCGAAGCGCAGTCTACTGAGATTATATTTATGAATTTACCTGTAAAGTTGTGTATAGCTAATGCGAAATCAAGACCTTGGGAACCCCATAAGTACAAGACCAAACAAGCCCAAGATGATAATTTACCAATGTTGATAGATTGGATAGGGCAATATACGGAAAGAGACGATACGTTTTCTTATTCTGCGCACCAGCAATTTTATGAAAGCTATAGTGGTCATAAAAAAATGGTTACCCAAAATGAAAAAAGCTGATAGTTCGGCTTAGCTAACATTTAAGAACAAGTAAAGCTTTTGCTTAAATCTCTTAATTAATAATAGCCACAATTCTTCGCACAAAAAACATTGCCAAAGGAAGGCCCTCATGAAATCTATATTGTTATTTTTATTTTTATTTTTATTTCCTTCTTCTTTTTGCTTTTCTGATGAGTTACCCAGTGAATTTAAAAATGATTTGATCTACCTAACACCAAAGCTTACTGATGGTACAACCATTACTTTTTTTACGGATACAGGTGGCGGGTGGAATGCGATTTCTAAAGAACTAAGTGATAAATACCATTGGCATACGCAGACAAAAGAAGCCGAAGATGGGCCTATCGAGGTTACTGCTATGCCTCAGTTTAATAAATCTGTTTCGATACCAGGTGCAGGTCTAAATAATTGGTGGGAAGGCAAGTTGCAAGTTGTGCCAAAAGGGGATATTAGCCGGAATGGAATGAGCGACGGGACCTTAGGTGGGCGCTGGCATGCTGAAAAGATTATTGAATTCGATTACCACAATAAAAGCATTTCTGTACTAAATGAAGCACCTCTATCAGACACGATAATCACCATACCATTAGGGTTTCAGAAAAATGAAGAAGGGCACTACACGTTAGCATTCCCTAGTATTGATATTTCAGTGGATGGAAAATTAATTCCCATGCTTCTAGATACAGGTGCGTCAGCATGGCCTTCAAGTGAAGCAGCAACAGTGGCAGGTTTACCAGAAGTACAAAGTGGAACGTCCTTTATAGCTGCTTCTATATTTGATGAATGGACGAAAGCCCACTCCGATTGGTTAGTGATTGAAAACGGATGCCGAGTTTCAAACCAAGATATGATTCGCGTTCCGGCTATAACCGTTGGCAAATCGACGATAGGGCCTGTGTGGTTCACGCGCAGACCCGACCCTAATTTTCATCAATTTATGTCTTCGATGATGGACAGGCGGATTGATGGGGCACTAGGTGGGTCTGCATTGAAGTATTTGCACATTGTTGTCGACTATCCTAACGAGCAAGCATATATTCATAGTGCTATATGAGAGCAAATATAGCTTTGACATCTCAAGTCGCTGTAAATAGGCTCAAAAAATTCACAGATGACGAAGGTTTTTCGTTTAAGGCGAAACGTGGTACTTTCAAACATAAGGCGATACACAATATTAAAGGATATCTATGAAAAGTTGGACTTCTCTTCTCTTAATTTGCTTTCTAGTTACTGGTTGTGCTTCTACAAGTAAGAAATCAGCGGATCTTGGTAAAGGCTTATTAATTATGTCTACAGATACCAGCTATATCGTTGCTGGTACACAGATTGATAAAGCCAACGGCGAGGCATTGATGTCCGCCCTCGATAATACCGGGCGTAAGAAGCTAATAGTGATTGAAAAAGATATAGAGTATCTTTTAACGCTGCGAGAACAGTTTAAAACAAAGGGGTATTCACTTTTCTACATAGACAGCGAACGCCGAGTTAAAGCCGTTTCTTTATAGGCGAAATTTATAATACGGATATCACGTAGCAGTCATGAGCCCACTTCTCACTCCCGTTTTCCTTCACATCGTTTGGTGTGCCGTGCTTTATGCTTTGTTAACCGTAGCTCGCGCACCCGTTGTATGGGGAGTAGGTCGAAGCATAAACGGCTCGAACCCTTTTCACACTATTCAGCCTAAAATCAGCGCAAACTTAAGCAACCAATTTGAATGGCCAATGTTCTTTTATACCGCTTGCGTATTGCTAATCGCAATGGATGAGCCGATAGCCAGTGTGCAAATCTACTTGGCATGGACATTTGTGATTGGCAGAGTGCTACACAGCATTGTTCAGATATTTACCGACAATATCAGATTGCGCGGTGTGGTATTTACTATCAATTTTATTGCGGTTTTGGCAATGTGGACTTTGATTTTTATTCGTAATTTTAGCTGGTAGTTCAAGGTCAAAGCAACCTGATTATCGAGCAAAGGACGTTATCAGCGCCATGGTTAAAAGGCGACCGCTAATAAAAAATAAAATTAAAAGGTATTAAAGTTATGGAAGACGTATTGGAGCCGCTGAGCCGCTTTATACTTCGAATAATAAAGTGGATACTGGTAGAATTTATCGTCGAATTGGTTTTAAAAGGTATAGGCCATGTGGTGCTTAAACTCCTAACCTTCGGCAAATATCCAAGAGCGGGAAAAGATGAAGGACGGACTTTCGCGGTTGGTTTTATTAGCGTAGTCGCTGTTTTCGTCGGCTTAGTAATGATTGCTTGATTTTAAAAAAGGATATCTTAATGAACATGGAAAAGTGGGCAAAAACGCGCGAAAAAGGCAAGCAACGCTTCGTTTTAATTAACGGGGTTTTAGGGTGGGGTGTCACCACAGCCATCCTTTGGGCCGCGTTAATGGAGTATATCGAGCCATCAGAGAATATTTGGGTACGGCCAATCATCGCATTAATTATCTTTCCCATTGCAGGCGTCGCTTTTGGCCACTTAATGTGGAAAAAATCTGAAAAAGCGTACGACAAAGAGATAAGAAAAGCTCTGTAACTTTTCTAGGCTGGCTTTTTAGCCATAACCGCGTAAAGTAAAAGTTCTAAGTATTACAAGCTATTTCAGAGAATTACATGGAAGTATCGAAAGCAAGTATTCAAAAAGCTGTGGCCAACAACATTATCTCTGAACAGCAGGGCGTTGACCTTTATAATTTTTTTCAGGCAGAAAGCCAACATACTCCTGCATTTACCTTTACCCATATTCTTTATTATTTAGGTGGTCTAATCGCGATAGGCGCTATGACCTTATTTATGAATTTGGGGTGGGAGCAGTTTGGCGGCTTAGGAATCGTCTTTATATCGCTGCTTTATGCCGGTGTAGGCCTAAAGCTTGCGAATTCGTTAGCACATAAGAATCTAGTCATTCCGGCAGGTATTTGCGCTACCTTTGTGGTGTGTTTAACGCCGCTTGCTATCTACGGCTTTCAACAGTGGCTTGGCCTGTGGCCCGATGACGATACGGTCTACCGTCAGTTCCATACGCGTATTAAATGGCTGTGGTTGTACATGGAACTAGGTACATTGATGACTGGCTTAATCATAGCATGGCGTTATAAGTTCCCGTTTTTAATTATGCCTATTGCTGTAACGCTTTGGTACATCAGCATGGATGTCGTCATGCTTATCATTGACCAAGACGATATATGGAATTCTCATACGTGGGAATTTCGCGCAAAAGTATCTATGTACTTCGGCATACTCATGACCTTATTGGCTTTTTGGGTCGATATACGTTCAAGGCACACTGCTGATTACGCATTTTGGTTGTATTTATTTGGCGTTATTGCGTTTTGGGGCGGGCTTTCAAGCCAGCACTCAGACAGTGAACTTTCAAAGTTTTTATATTTTTGTATAAACCTCGCCATGGTGGGGCTAGGTGCATTGCTGGTTCGAAAAGTCTTTGTGATATTCGGTGCGTTAGGATCTTGCTTTTATCTTGGGCACTTAGCATCCAACGTGTTTAAGGACAGTTGGCTTTTTCCCATTGCGTTAACGGCAATTGGTTTGGGTGTAGTGTATGCAGGCATATGGTGGCAAAAGAATGAAATTAAGATTACGCGCAAAGCACGTCATGTTTTGCCAAAGCCGCTACAGGAACTGCTAGATAAAAAACTTGGGTAACGAAGAACGCTTAGTAAATGCGCGAAAAGACAATCGGTAAAATACATTTTTATAACAGCCATTAAAGTGGCGAAAACTGAAGGTAGTAAATAGATATGTCAGAGAAGCAGGTAGAGTTTAAAGACCCTAGCCGCCTTATGGTGTGGATTAAATATTTGCTTGTGTTGCAAGTTGTTCTGGCACTCGTCGCTATCGGCTCAAATTTAATGGAATATCAGCTTCTAACCGACTTTCAAAATGGTGTTTACTTTAGCCAAGAAATGGCGGTAGCCGATGCTGAAGTCAATGACAAAAGACAGCAGGCCATTGCACTCTTGTATTTTGGAGTGTTTATCCTATCCGGTGTTTTAATTCTCAAGTGGATTTATCAATCAAATCAAAATGCACGTCATTTTGGTGCGAAAGATATGTCGTTTTCGCCAGGCTGGTCGATAGGTTTTTATTTCATTCCAATAGTATCGCTATGGAAACCCTATCAAGCGATGAAAGAAATCTGGCAGGCTAGTCAAAACCCAGGTGATTGGCCGGTTGAAAAAGTCAGTTCAATTTTAGGTATTTGGTGGTTTTTTTGGATTGCGAATAGCATGGTGGGACAGGCGGTTTTTCGAATGTCCAGAAGAGCGGAGGAAATACCAGAAATTATGAATGTAAATTTGGTCTCACAGGCTTCAGAAATCATTTCTATTCCTCTAGCGTTAATCACATGGTTATTGATTAAAAACGTTTCTAGAGCGCAGCTAGCGTTGCACAACCACTGGCTTTTTCAGACCGTCCAAGGCAATAGGAGACAAGGTTAAGAAAGGGCAAGAGGTGGGAACGGTAGTCGATTACTTTGGTAATCACGTTGAAACTATTCAAGCACCTGTTGATGGTACCGTGATGATGGTCAATCAAATGCCTGCAATTAAGGATGGGCAATCCGTAATGGCTATAGGCGTTGAGCAGTCTGAATAACCGAGTTGATGGTTAAAACAGGCGTTATGATCTATTTCGCCTACTTAAACCAATAAATGTTAAGGTTATTTCACAAAATTGTGATTAGGGAATGATATGGACTTTCTTTTTAACGTATTGATTTGGGTAGGCGTGGTTATTTTCGCCATTTTTATTATTGGCTTTATGGCAGCAGCTAAATTAAATAAACGCCAAGACGCTAAAAATGCGCGAACTTCTAGTGAGGATGTACGTGAAGGCGAAAGGCCCAGCGATCAAAATAAATAAGGGTTTACGCTTTATCTACGCTCAGCGTAAATAAAAAAATTATTTTCACCCCTTTCTTTGAGTTCCCCCGTTTAGTGAAAAAAGGGGGAACATTATGCAAACTACCATACTACCAAGCACTAATTCACAGCACCTGTCACAACATGGTGTTCTACCGTTTGAGAAAGCGCCTCTGCTGAAACGCACTGTTAGTACCGCTGTAATCGCAGTTGCGGGTGGAACCGTCACCGCAGGGCTTTTTGTCTTGATGGCAGAACTTATTAAGCAAGATCAGGTAAACATAAGCGAAGCGCCACCTGTGCTTTTTGAACCTATCATTTTCCAGCCTGAAGATGAGCGCACTATTACTAAAAAGCCCATTGCGCCTATTGAGCAAGTACTTAAAACGCCGCCACAAAAGGTTGTCGAACTTGATCCTGAGCCCAACGACGGCCCTGGCAATTTTGAAATAAAAACACACATTCCTAATACAGAATTAGATCTATCGATAAATTTAAACAGTGCTCAAGGTGATATGCAGGCTACACCTCAATTTAGAGTAGATCCTACTTATCCACCAGAAGCTAGTCGTGATGGTGTTGAGGGCTGGGTCAAACTTGGGTTTACGGTGTCTGCTAGTGGCGCTGTATCTGATATTGAGGTACTAGATTCACAGCCCAAGCGGATGTTTGATAGAGCCGCACGCAGAGCCCTTAAAAAATGGAAATACAAACCCAAGCTAGATGGCGGTAAACCTGTTAGTCAACCAGGTATGGTTGTAGTATTAGATTTCAAACTAGAACAATAAGGATTGCCTATGAGTATAGGCGCAAGCTTACAAAACCTGTTTCAAGGTAAGCGCGAAAAAGCGTTGGGTGTGAGTGAAAGGCTGATGCTGCAGTACAGCGCAAAGGGTGATGAAGCATCCTTAGCCGCACTTTTTGATTTACACAACAACAAGCTATTCTATTTTCTAAAGGTGTTGAGTGATAGCACAGTAGCTGAAGATATTTGTCAGCGCACTTGGATAAAAGTTATCGAAAATAGTCATTTGTTTAAGAGCGGCGACAACTTTCAAGCATGGCTTTTCACCATTGGTAGGCGAACGCTTATAGATGAGTTAAGAAAAAGCGCCAAGCTTGAATATAACAACGACGCGGTTGAATCGTTCTCGTCAGGTGAATTAACAAAGCATGCCCAGTCAACGATAGAAGAAGATGTGGCAAAAGGGTTAGAAAAAGACGTGTTCAAGGCTTGTATTCAGCAATTGCCTTACAAGCAAAAAGAAGCGCTTTCGCTACAGCTTGAAGGGTTTGGGCTTAGGGAGATAGCTGCCATATGTGGAGCTGAAAAAGAAACGGTCAAAACACGAATACGATATGCAAAAGACAGTCTTAAAACAATGCTGGAGAAATTGTAATTGGAGAAATTGTAATCATGTCTATTTCAGATAAAGAGCTACAAGATGCATTTAGACGCAGCCAGCAAATACAGAAGCAAAATGATACATCATCCGACAAGGTAAACGCCCGAATACGCGCCAATGTGCTTGCACATAACAAGGCTAAAGGACGTGAAAATGAAAAAGAACGTATGTTCGAGCACGTTGGCTCGCACATTCGCGCCTATTTTGCTTCTTCAACCCTGCGATTTACCGCGGTGGCATTTGCTATTGTAGCTATGCTAGGAGTATATAATGTTGGAACATTCCAAAGCCGTTTTTTGCCAAGTAGGCAAACCGCTGCACATAATGTAGACATTGTTCACTACCACGGTTTCAAAGGCGAAGATAAATTGTTCGCTAATAAAACGAGTAACGACTATCAAGCGCGTTTCAACGCCTACACGCGCCAATATGTTGAGAGTGACTTAGTCGCTAAAGCGGTAACTCTGCAGCCAGCTACGTTGCAATCGCAAGATGGGGACTGGCTTCTAGTGAATTGTAAAAAGCAGCAGGTTGTGGTTTCTGAAAACCTAATTACATCGTTGAATATCAACGGTCGCATACAGGGTGATATTAGTGTTGGTGCTAACGTGGCGCTGGCCTTAGATGCACAGGGAAGAATACTTTCAATAAAGCAATCAAGTAAGCCGCTGATATGCTGATAGGAATAGAGCAGGGTATATAAATTCGTAAACGAGGCAAGGGCGGTAATGTTTCGCTCAAGCCTCGCTTACGAACAGCGTTTCGCAGTATGTTTATTTGTCTAGATCGTGGGCCCGGAAAGCGTTGGGAAGTAATTCACCAATAGTGGTTTCAAATGTTTCTCCACTTTGACTTACCATGGTAACGGGGGTTTCATCTGGCGCGAACTCAGCAATTTTCTGCCTACATCCGCCGCATGGGAAGCAGAATTCGTCGTTAGGGCTAGCAATAACAATATGTGAGATACGCTTTTGGCCTTGTGTCACCATATTGCCAATGGCGGTGGCTTCTGCACATTGCCCTAATGGAAACGCGGCACTTTCTACATTACAACCAGAGAAAGTGTCGCCTGTTGGAGTGAGCACTGCAGCACCAACTTTAAAGTTGGAATAAGGTGAATGAGAGTTTTTCTGTGCGTCAAAAGCAAGTTGTGATAGTTTTTCTAAATTATTTTTCTTCATAGCTACCTGTGTTAACCACCCAATACGCTTTACTTTTATCATCAAATGCGAGAAGGTTGGCGGCATTAATGCCGCGACAAGCGTATACTAAATACTCAGGCGGTTTTTTCTTTTTTTATAGAATGCTTTTTTACCATGCGCAGAAACGTTAGTCTCATCTTTTTTTCTTTATTCGCTGCTATTTTAACCGGTTGTGCACAAACACCACCTGTTTCAGAAAGGCCTCAAATGGGAAACTTGCTTTTAGCCGAGCCTGCGCCCGTTAATCCGCGTTCGGAAATGGCGATTGCCCGTTACAACCAAGTTTTAAGTAGTCCTGCGCTTTCCGATGAAGACAAAGCTGAGCTACATTTTCAACGTGGAATGCTCTATGACAGCGTTGGCTTAGGGGGCCTTGCTCAATTTGATTACTCCCAGGCGATAAACTTAAAGCCTGACCTCGCTGAGGCTCATAATTCGATGGGCATTCATTACATTCAGCAAAACGATTTTCTTCAAGCCTATGACGCATTCGACTCTACTTTAGAAATTAACCCGGATTATGATTTTGCATTTTTAAATCGGGGTATTGCATTGTATTACGGCGGAAGAGCAGAGCTTGCAATTACTGATTTGAATCGCTTCTTTGAAAAAGATGACACTGACCCATTCCGTGCTCTATGGGCGTATTTTGCTCATCATGACGTGTCTGAGCTTGATGGACAAAGCTACTTAGCGTCTATTCGACCTACGCTAAACAATGACCATTGGGCAACAACGCTGGTGGATTTGTTTCTAGGTACCGTTAATGAAAATGACGTGCTTAATTCGTTGCTTGACGGAGTGAAAAGCCAAAAAGAGCTGACAGACAGATTGTGCGAAGCGTATTTCTACTTGGGCAAATTCCACAGTCACCGCGGAAACAGTGGCGTAGCGTCTAACTATTTTAAGCTAGCGCTTAGTACTAACGTTTTCGATTATGTTGAACACAGATACGCAAGAATGGAGCTTAACCGTTTGCGTGAGAACGCAGTAAGCACACCAGCAAACGAAGAGTAATAGACCTACATTATGCGAGGCCTATTTCTAGCCGTGTTCGCGCTGCTTATTGTTGCTAGCGACAGTGGGCGATATGCTCCTCAACTTATCGCCAATGCATTAAGCGTGCTCCAACTGCCACAAATTAACGACGATTTAGTTGGAGTTGCAAAAACGCCAACTGATGAAACGTCATCTTTGTCACACTTTCCTGCCAGTCAAACTACTGAAGCGCTCGCGTTACTCTGGTTGGCATCTAAGCAGGGCAGTGAGGTGGCGCAATCTGCTTTATTAATGCAATTTGAAAAGGCGTACGAACAACAATTTGCCCAACAAAACGGTATAGAGGAATCAACCGCTACTTATTACCTCGAAAAACTCGTTAACCTTGAAAACGCAGATGCGGCATGGCTGCTTTATCAGATTCTAGGAGAGGAAGGCGCGTCTCAGCGCTTTATGCGCTTAGCGGCACTGGGTGATGTCGCTGAAGCTCAGCTTGCATTTGCTATGTCGACAGAATCACCAGAAAAGCGTGAAAAGTGGTTAATTCGGGCAGCTTCGCAAGATTACTTGCCTGCTCAAGCAGCATTGGCTGACTGGTATCTTTTGCATGGACAACAAGCCCTTGCAAAGCCTCTTTTAGCGGCAACAGCGACACTCGATATGCAAAGCGCTTTTAAGTATGCCCGATTGCTGTGGGATGAGGGCGAATACTCAAAAGCCAAAGAACACTTCAAATTCGCTGCTAAAAAGGGTCACCTACAAGCAAAGAAAGCCCTAGAATCGACTGGCCTGTACACGCCACTCTCTGAAAGCCAAGCGATAAAGCTTGCAGATTCATATAATTGGGAGAGTAATGCAGATTGCCTGCAGCGTATACAGCCATTTGCAACAAGCTTGGCTACTATTATGCGCGCGCACAGTCTTTATCAGTCGTTTGAAAATGATGAGCGTTTAA
The DNA here is from genome assembly GCF_009811475.1 of Alteromonas sp. KUL150. Taxonomy (NCBI): domain Bacteria; kingdom Pseudomonadati; phylum Pseudomonadota; class Gammaproteobacteria; order Alteromonadales; family Alteromonadaceae; genus Alteromonas; species Alteromonas sp. KUL150. Next base: position 62,679 of record NZ_BLIJ01000072.1, on the reverse strand, counting down.
AAGGGCTTTCTATCTGTCTTGCCCCGCCAATTTGGCTTAAAGCTGACGTATTGCGCTGCAATCCAGACTTCAACAACACGGGCGTTTTAGGGTGTAATATCACGCCTTTAGCAAGTATTGCCAAAAAGCGTAAGTTTAGTCATGCCGTTGTTGTGGCCGAGCAAGGAAAAGCGAATGTTCAAAATGGGGTAATGTATTTAGATATCAGCGACGCATACTCGGTTTTCGTTCATGAACTGGCCCATTTCGCTGGCTTTGCTGATGAGTATCCTATTGGCAAAGGAATGGCGACAAGGCTGTGTGATGAAAACGATATCAGTGACTTTTCGCCCCCTAATCTCATTGTTGACTCGGAGTTCTGGTATGCGCCTTACGCCACGGTTAACAACTGGCTGGATATAGACCCTGCTACAATAATCGCGCGCGCTAAAACCTGTACAATATTAGGGAAAAACAGCTATAAGCCAAGCCGACGGATCACTTTTATGGAGCATCACGACAGCGGTGTTATCCCTCCTTTATATCTTGTGCTTTGGCAACAGCAGCTCGAAAGACAAAATGTACAGCGACCTATATCGATGAATTTTTTTCAGGCCTTCCACAACAGTGGAAATCAAAAAGAAGCGGCACACTGGTTAGCAGAATATGAAGCTTTTACTGGCTCTAAAGGGTAGTACTAACCTGTTTTTCAATGACAGCAAATGCGCCGCATATTCACTTAAATAAGTAAATTAATATAGGCGCAATATTTTCTAGCTTTCTAATTGAATGTGTTCGTAACCATTTTTGATACGAGACGTGTGGTCTTAGTCGTGAAGAGTATGCTTAAGTTCGCGAATCCACATAGACGTAGCGCCGCAAATTGCCACTGGCATTACAATAAAGTTAACCACAGGTATAAGAGAAAAAACGTTAACCATCATTCCGAAGGTCATCGCCTTACCTTTGTGTTCGCCTAAGTGCAAACGCATACGAGTAAAATCTACCTTGTGATTATCGTAAGGATAATCGCAATATTGAATAGCCATCATCCATGCGTTAAATAAAAACCACAGGATTTGACCGATGACGGGGAGAAAGAAAAATAATAGTAAAAAGCCAATGGCGCGAGGCACGTACCAAATGAATTTTGTGAATTCTCGGCCTACGGTGCGAGGAATATCTTTAACTAAAGACATTACGCCTTCATCGCCTAAGTCTTGACCAGTCAAATGTCGCTCTACTTTTTCTGATAGCACCCCATTGAAAGGTGCGGCTATCCAATTAGCGAGGGTGCCAAAAATAAGCGCGAAAATTAAGAGTACGCTGATTACCGCTAAGGGCCATAAGAAAAAGCTGATTGCTGTTTTTATCCAACCCAACCATTCTGGGACAAGGTCAATAACATAGGCAATGCCCATTTCAATCTGGCCAAATAAGAAATAAAAGGCCACGGAAAACAGCACTAAGTTGATGGTAAGAGGCACAAAAACAAAACGCTTAAGCCCTTTGGTTTTAATAAGCGAGAAGCCTTCAAAAAAATAATGTACACCACCTGAACTCATTCCTACTCCTTTTGCGTGAAAACGCCAAGTTTTATGACTATCTGCTTTATCATACGCGCAAGGCGCAAACTCTGCCTCACTCACTTAAATGGTAATTGTTACAAGCTGTTAGATTTGGTAGAGTCGAGACATAATAACAAAAGAATCTTACGTGTGATTGCATCATTCCTAATTCGTCAGCTTTTTCAGTCGTACTTTTTGCTCTTTCGGCCGCTGACTCTGTTTTACAGAGGAATGACATATGCGACTTAAAAAGATAAAGCTCGCGGGTTTCAAATCCTTTGTCGAGCCCACTACTATTCCTTTTCCCGGAGAAATGACGGCTATTGTTGGCCCTAATGGATGCGGGAAATCAAACGTTATCGACGCCGTTCGCTGGGTTTTAGGAGAGAGTTCCGCTAAAAACTTGCGTGGTGACGCTATGACCGACGTGATTTTTAACGGCTCATCTTCCCGTAAGCCGGTCGGGCAGTGCAGTGTCGAACTTGTTTTCGATAATAGCGCGGGGCGAATAGCCGGTGAATTTGCCAATTATAATGAGCTTTCTGTTAAACGTTTAGTTACGCGAGATGCTACTTCTACCTATTTTCTTAACGGCACCAAATGCCGTAGACGAGACGTAACGGATCTGTTTTTAGGAACAGGGTTAGGACCACGTTCTTATGCCATTATCGAACAAGGCATGATTTCACGGCTAATTGAGTCTAAACCACAGGATCTCCGCGTTTTCATCGAAGAAGCCGCAGGCGTGTCAAAGTACAAAGAACGTCGCAGAGAAACTGAAAATCGCATAAGGCACACACAAGATAATCTTGAACGATTGAATGATGTTCGTGATGAACTTGGCAAACAGCTTGAGAAACTGCAGCGGCAAGCTGCCGCTGCTACCCGTTATAAAACACTACGAGCACAAGCCAGAGAACTCAAAGGTCAGCTAGCGGCTATCCGCTTTTTAAAAAATAGTGAACACATAGAAGCGTTACAAAAGCAGCAGCAAGCCCTTCAGCTTGAAATTGATGACTTAGTTGCAAGGTTACAAGGTGACGAGGCAGGGCTTGAGTCATACAAAGTTAAGCAGGTAGAAACCAAACAGATTATTGATGATCTGCAGCAACAGCTTTTTACAACTAGCAATGCGATAACCCGTCTAGAGCAAAATGCGCTTCATGCTAAACAGCGTAAAGTGCAGGTAGAGCAAGAGTTAGCAAGAGTTAGTGAGCAGCATGAAGTGCTCAACCAATCCATTGAGGAAGCGCAAGAGGCACTTGCAGTATCAAGCGAGGCGCTAGAGAGTATTGAACCCGAAATTGCGTTGAAAGAAGCTGAATTAGACAGCGCGAAAGAGCGGTTCGAAGATGCTGAGCAAGCGCTTAGAGAGTTTAACGCAAAATCCCGAGAGCAAGAGCAAACTTACAATCAACTACGACAACATGTGCAGCAGTGTCACAGCCAAATTCAGTCGACAATGAGCATGCAGCTGCGAACATCGCAGCGAATTAGTGAAATAAACGATGAATTAACACAGATAAATAACGAAGATTATACGAATCAAATTGCGTTGTTGACCGGTCAATGTGAAGAAATTGAACTTGAGATAGAAGAGATTCAAGCCTCGCTCGGTGCTGTTAACGAGATGTCCTCAAATCAAAAAGCTCAGGTTAAGGAATTGGAGTTGACGCTTCGCGAGGCGCAGGGAAAGCTGCAAACTGCACGCTCGACAATGGCTGCACTCGAAGCGCTTCAACAAGATGCGGCTAATAATGACGATACACGTCTTGAGGGAATCGAAAAGCTATGGCAACAATTTCAGCCTAAAGAGAGCTTAGCACCTTGTGTAGAAGCCATACTACAACATATAAAAGACCCTGTTGTTGCAACGAGCCACAGTATTGAGGCGCTTCTTAGTCAACAAGAAAGCTTGCCCAGCGGAATAAAAGTCTTTTCGAATTCGGCGTTTGTTACCAACGCAAAATCAGGTTCACTGGCGAGCGAGTTAGTTAATGAAGTTTGTGAGCAAGGTGAAAGCCCTCAAAACAACGTGTCGTCGCGCAATCGCGTGCCGGCATTTTTTAATGATATTTTTCTTTGCGAAAATGATGAGGAACTTACCTCGCTAATTAATAGCGTTGCTGATGATGGTAAAAAGCTGCATTACTATTTTTCAAAAGGGTTTACTAGCTTCATCTCCCCATCAGGACTATGGGCAAGTGAGCAATGGGTTGTGAAGCCTGGTGAGGTGAACGACGGTGCATTGCAAAGGGCAAATAAAATTCAGGCACTTGGTTCTACTGTTGAGGCTACCGAGCATCTAATCGCGGAAGTTGAGGTGTCACTGAATAACGCGCAGGATTCACTTGCAGAAACTGAGACACAAGCCCTAACACTGAAACGCAATATAAGTGAAAAAGAGAATCAACTTACCCAGTTAAAGAACAAGCTATCACTGCTTGAGATGCAGCAAGAACAGCAGTCTTCACGTACTACAAAGCTTAATGAGGAACGTGAGAAGCAAGAAATTATGCTAGCTAAAGAAGAGGAGCAACTAGCGCAACTTTCGGAAAAGCTAGAGCTTCAAGAAGCACAAATTCTTGAACATGAAGTGCACATAGATGAAGTGAACACCAAGCGTGAAGCTAATGAGCGAAACACCACAGAACTACGCGCTTTGGTAGACTCACTTACCTCGCAAAATCATGAGCTTGCGCTTAAAAAACAGCAGCTAGAAAACCATCAAAATCTATATAATCAACAGGTTGCGCGTAACCTTCAGCAGCGCGAAGAATACATCAAAAATAAAGATAGGTTAATGCAGGAGCTTACTCAGCTTACTTCGCCACAGGAAGTGCAAGCGGCCGAGCTTCAGTCGTTACTTGATAGTAAAGCGGAACTTGAAGAAATGAAGCGCACAAAGCAAGCGGCGCTAGACGATATAGAACAGTGGCTACGTGAGGCCGAAAAAGGCCACCAATTGCTTGGAAAAGATATTCAGGCGCGCCAAACTAACATCGATAAGCTTAATATAGATATTGAAGGGTATCGAGTTCGCGCGAACACTATTTTGGAGCAGCTTAATGAAACTCAGCAATCATTAAAAAGTATCCTTGAAACGCTGCCAGATGATGCGGAGGAAACGCGGTGGCAGGACGACCTCGAAAGAACCCAAGGAAATCTACAGCGTTTAGGCGCAGTCAATCTAGCCGCGGTGGAAGAATATGAAACCCAGTTTGAGCGAAAATCTCATCTAGATACCCAGCATAACGATTTAACCGAAGCGCTAGAAACCTTGCAGTCAGCTATTCGTAAAATCGATAAAGAGACGCGCACTCGCTTCTCTGCAACATTTGAGCAAGTAAACGAAGATTTAAAATCACTTTTTCCAAAAGTGTTTGGTGGGGGCTCTGCTTATCTTGCGTTAACCGATGACGATTTACTTGAAACGGGTGTGACTATTATGGCTCGCCCTCCCGGTAAGAAAAATAGTACGATTCACCTTTTAAGCGGTGGAGAAAAAGCGTTAACCGCTTTATCATTGGTGTTTGCTATTTTTAGATTAAATCCAGCACCATTTTGTTTGTTGGATGAAGTAGATGCACCATTGGATGATGCAAATGTAGGGCGCTTTTGTAACCTAGTGTCAGAGATGTCACAAACAGTGCAGTTTATTTATATCACCCATAATAAAATAGCGATGGAAATGGCAAGCCACCTTACCGGTGTAACCATGGCGGAACCTGGTGTTTCTCGCATGGTAGCGGTAGATGTTGACGAAGCTGTCGCCTTCGCAGAAGCATAACAAAGGGCGAAAGAAATTAAATGGAAGATCAATTACGTCTATTTTTACTCCTAGGGGGCACGGTATTCATTATTGCAGTGCTAGCCCACGGTATTTGGAAAATTCGTAAAAACAGTAAGCCAGCTGCAAAAGAGCGGTTAGAGCCAAGACAATGGCAGGATGCTGATGATAACGATGTCGATTCAGAATCACAGGAAGGATTTGACGAGCTAGGAATTGGTGCAGTAAGAGTTGTTGGACAACCAGAAGATGCGAAAAGCGCGTCGTCAAATACTTATAACGACGATGAACGTTTAGTTGAGCATGACGTGGCTGATGCAGACCTTCATACAAAAGCGCCGCAATCTGAATCATCTAGCGCTTATAAAGAGACAATTGCCGGCGAAAGCCGAGAAGACGCTGTAGGCGATGGGGACAAAAACAAGCCCTCAAATCAACCTCACAAAGCGCCGCAACCTGATGAGCCAAAACTTTATGGGTCTGTGGTCACCAATCCAAAGCCACATATGAAGGGGGTGTCCCGTCCTGCAGATACTTTATCGAGTGACGGTAACGGTGGTGGAACTGCATTTCCAGAACCTCCAGGTTTTTTACTTCGCGAAGGTGCGGATGAAGAGGTTTCGACATCGTCTCAAGGTATAACATCAGCTGAACAAAGTTACCGTAACGCAGAATCAAACAATGTATCTGATAATGCAGACAGCGAATTCCATCATTTACAAGGCAATACTGCTTCGACAGGCGAATACGCTGATACTCAAAGTGAAAAGCCCCGTGAAGAGCAACGCAGAGCGGCGCAAAAGTTTTATATTGATCCTACGGTTGAAGAAGAATCGGTAGACACTGCTCCACCTGCAAGAAATGAGAGGGAAGCGGCTGACTTCAGTTTAGATGCGCCTGAAGAGCCTCATAAACTGAGTGATGCGCAACAAGAAAATGAACAACCAAGGCGTTTTGCGCGTAGCAAGCGCAGTAAATCGCCAATAAGAAGACGGGAAGAGCCAAACTTTGGCGACGATCAGATGCGCATAGACTTCGACACCAGCGAAGAAAATATCTCTGAATATGAACAAGATAGCTTCAATGCAAATGGCACTGAAAATACAGCGAATGAAAGTTCAGCGTCTCAGAGCAAGTCGTCTAGTATTGACCCTGAAGTTTTGGTGTTAAACGTTAGAACCCCAGAAGGTGAACCAATTTCTGGCGCTGCACTGTTACCCATGTTGCTTACGCTTGGATTTAAATTTGGCGACCAAGATATATTCCATCGTCACGTTAACTCCAATGGTAAGGGGCCTGTATTATTTAGCTTAGCCAATATGTTTAAACCTGGGGTATTTGATATCGACAACCTTGAAACGTTTGAAACCCAAGGTGTTTCCTTGTTCATGATTCTACCTATCGAAGGCGATCCGCATCAGGTGTTTAATATGATGCATAATGCGGCACGTAAACTAGCCGATGAATTTGGCGCTCAGGTTTTAGATGGAAGACGTAGCGTTTTAACTAAACAGGGTTTGCAGCAATATGTTGAGAAAATTCGTGAGTTTGAACGCAAACGAATGATCTCCCGTAATTAGCTTACCTAAACGCTATTTTTTGCGCTTTCACTACGCTCAAGGACTTGGCTTATACCCAAGTCCTTTTCAATTAGATTGGGCGAAAGAGTGGCCGATTCATTCTCACTTTTAGTGGAATGACGCTAGCGCGTTGTTATTGGTGCCTGAAAAAAATAAATCGTTGTCTCAAGTGATTTTAAAAGACAACACCCTGTAAAACTCTCAATGATTAATACGTGACAACAAATTCCATGTCTGACACTTTAGAACAAGCACAACAAAAAGTTGCCGAGCTTCGCAACACCTTAAATGAATACAACTATCAGTATTATGTACTTGATGAACCGTCTGTTCCTGATGCGGTTTACGACCGAGACATGCAGGCGCTAATTGCGCTAGAAAAGCAATATCCAACACTTTTAAGTCCAAATTCACCGAGTCAAAAAGTGGGGGGAGCGGCTCTCTCATCTTTTGAACAGGTTACGCACGATGTGCCAATGTTGTCGCTAGACAATGCCTTTGATGAAGAATCGTTGCTTGCTTTTGAAAAGCGGCTGAAAGATCGATTGAAAGACTCTGCAACTATGGACTTCAGCTGTGAGCCTAAGTTAGACGGTCTTGCAGTGAGCATCTTGTATGAAAATGGCGAGTTGGTTCGTGCAGCAACGCGCGGTGATGGTCAGGTAGGGGAAAACATTACCGCAAATGTTCGCACTATTTCTAACGTGCCTTTAACGCTTCGCGGCGATCATTATCCCGTTCGTGTTGAAGTGCGCGGTGAAGTATTTATGCCAAGAGAAGGTTTTGCAAAACTAAATGAGCAACAGAAAGAAACCGGAGGAAAGGTTTTTGCTAACCCTCGTAACGCAGCAGCAGGAAGCCTGCGCCAGCTAGATTCAAAAATAACGGCTAAACGCCCGCTGATGTTCTACGCCTATTCATTAGGTGTAGTACAGCCTGAGAGTTTCACTTTACCCTCTACACACAGTGCGCGATTAGCGCAACTTGGTCAATGGGGTTTACCTCTGTGCCCTGATATCGATACTGCAGAAGGCGGTAGGGGTTGCCTCGACTACTACAACCGTATTTTAGAAAAGCGTGACAACCTGCCGTACGATATAGATGGCGTGGTTTTTAAAGTTGACCGCATCGATCTTCAAGCTGCGCTTGGATTTGTGGCTAGGGCGCCACGCTGGGCGATAGCACAAAAATTCCCGGCGCAGGAAGAAGTGACTACCTTACTTGATGTTGAATTCCAAGTTGGACGTACGGGTGCTATAACCCCAGTTGCGCGACTAGAGCCGGTATTTGTTGGTGGCGTAACGGTATCGAATGCAACGCTTCACAATCAAGATGAAATTACGCGCTTGGGCGTTAAGATTGGTGATACGGTTGTTATTCGTCGCGCCGGTGACGTTATTCCTCAAGTGGTATCAGTAGTAGAGGCTAATCGTACAGGTGATGAAACCGACATCACTTTTCCAAGCCAGTGCCCAGTGTGTGACTCTCAGGTTGAAAAGCTTGAAGACGAGGCCGTTGCACGCTGCACAGGTGGTTTAATATGTGCAGCGCAGCGTAAACAAGCACTTAAGCACTTCGCCTCGCGTAAAGCATTTGATATCGACGGTCTGGGTGACAAATTAGTTGACCAGCTTGTAGATGCTGACCTGGTTCATAGCCCCGCAGACTTTTTTACGCTTTCACTGGGTGACGTAGTCGGCCTTGAAAGAATGGCGGAAAAGTCAGCAAGCAAGTTGTTATCTTCGTTGGAAGCATCGAAGAAGACTACCCTTGCGAAGTTTCTTTATGCATTAGGTATACGGGAAGTTGGGGAAGCGACCGCTGCTAATTTAGCCGCGCACTTCGAAACCCTTGAAGCTATTCGAGACGCATCGCTTGAAGCGCTAGTTGAAGTGCAAGATGTGGGTGGTGTGGTAGCTACGCATATTTTCAATTTCTTTAATGAGTCTCATAACACAGATGTTATTGATGCACTTTTAAAAGAAGGCGTGCATTGGCCAGCCATCGAAAAACCTGATGCGGAAAACCTGCCGTTGGAAGGTAAAACTTGTGTAATTACAGGTACACTTAGCGAAATGGGACGCTCAGATGCAAAAGCACGGTTACAGTTATTAGGTGCTAAAGTTGCCGGTTCGGTAAGTAAAAATACTGACTTTTTGGTTGCTGGAGAAAAAGCGGGCTCAAAGCTTACAAAAGCGCAGGAACTTGATGTCGAAGTATGGGACGAAGCTGCCCTGCTAACGTTTTTGTCTGAGCACGAATAATCTAACGTGCCCTTTATAATTTTTTTGTAAAGGGCATGGAGAGTAATTCGAAGGTATCAATTTCGAAAGTGCCCATTTCGAAAGTGCCCATATCGAAAGTGCTTATCAGTGAATCTGATTTCATCATAAAAACCGCCACTTCAATGAAGTGGCGTTCTTATTTATCCAGTGGTGAAAAACACCTTAAAACTTAAGGATCAACAATATTTCAGTAAGGTATTGGTTTTAATTAGCTTGCTGACTGCGCAATTGACGACGTCTTTCCCATGCCTTTTTAACTTGAAAACGCCAAACCCAATTTAACGAAAAATACCCCGCCAAGCCAAACACCACCGAGCAAATACCACAACCCACTAAAAACGCAGGCCCTATGGTATTAATACTTTCCACTACCCAATGCCAGCTGAACTGGAATTCAAAGTGTTCAGGTTTGGTCCCGAGTACAGTAGTTCCAACTTTGTAAGCGCCGTAAAATATAGGAGGAATAGTGAAGGGATTAGTTACCCATACGGTTGCGACTGAAAGCGGTAAATTCACTCGAAAAGGAATGGCTAAACCAGCAGAAAGCCACATCTGAAAAGGCACTGGCCAGAACGCGAAGAATAGGCCGATTCCAAAAGCGCCAGCCGCTGAACGGCGATTTAGGTGCCATAAATTAGGCTCGTGTAGGACGCTTCCGAATATTTTTAAAGCTTTGTTTTGCTTGATGCTTTGATGGCTTGGCAAAAAACGTCGAATAAATTTCTTAGGCATAAATATCAATGCATCTCGAAAAAAAATCAAAAAAGACAGAACATGGACCAATACTGCGTGTTTTTACTTAAACCATATCCGATAACTAGAAATTCCTACGTAAAAACATGGTCAATAGTATCACAATTTGGCTAAGCTGTTTTTGCGCTGGCGCAATAAGTGCAGTTTTCTGGCGAGAACTTCCCTCTACACAAAGCATGGCGGTAATGCTTGCCTTACTCGTAGTAACCAGCTCAATTATACTGTTCTATCAAAACCACGGTAGCATTACTGGGCAAGCAGTGATGGAAGTCCTGCTGTGCTTGGCGATTAATGGTTTGTTTGTAGGTGTTCTATGGGTGGCGAGTTTAGGGCATTTTTACTATGCTTGGCAACTGCCTCAGCACAAAATTCAACAAGATGTCACAATAGTAGGGCACGTTATCTCTGGCGGATGTTTATCAGATGATTTGCTTAACGCGCAAGATTACCATCAATATATTGTAGCTATTCAGTCTGTAGACGGACAAAGCACACGAGAATTTTTTAATCCTCCATTCTTTAAAGCATTGTTGTTCGCCGGCCTTAAATTTAAGGTTAGGCTCAGCCATTCCCAGTATCGCGCTGAAAATCATGGCGTTACCAGCCATTTATTTACTTTTAAGCGTAGCGACGATGAATCTCTACCCAAAAAAGCAAAGGCATCCTGCCTGCACGATGGAGACGTTTTTACTGCTGTAGCTAAACTAAAGCCCGCTTATGGCGTTGCGAACCCCGTTGGTTTTAGTCGACAGCAATATTTAGTGAGTCAGTTTATCTATGCAACTGGTTACATTAAGGCATTACATACAGAAAGGACTCACCACGAGCACAGCCATCGTAACGAGTTAGCCGATTGGTTGTCGAGTTTGAATCTTACACATCACTCATGGTGGAGTGCATTATTACTTGGTAATAAAACGCACTTTACCCAAGACGACTGGATCCTATTGCAGCGCACAGGAACGGGGCATTTGTTTAGTATCTCAGGTATGCATTTGTCGATAGTAGCTGGAGTGTGCTTCTTTGTATTCATTCCCTTTATTTTTATCCTAGTTCAAGTATTTGAGTTATTACGCAGGCTAAGGCGCCTTGCTTTCTTACAGCTAGTGGGGTTTTACGCATATAAAGTACAGCATAAAGGTTGCTTGTTTAGTTTAAAAAATACTGGCCTTAGAGTATGGATTTTAGTTTGTGTAATTGCCGTGTGTTACTTATATGCGTTACTCAGTGGTATGGCTCTGCCAGTAGTACGCGCTTTACTTCTACTTACACTTGGTTGCCTACTCACGATATTCAAAGTGGCGTGGCGGTCGGTTAATATTGGCCTGGCCATGCTAGCCCTATGCTTACTGCTATTTCCTTTTTCTGTACTAAACGCGAGCTTTTACTTGAGTATTGGTGCAGTTATTTGCATCTGGTTTTTTATAAATACGCTTAGCATACAGCGAGAACTCTGGTATTTCGCAATAATAAAACTTCAAATAGCGTTGACGGTTATCATGATGCCGCTGACGACTATTTGGTTTGGCAATGTGAGCGTTGTATCGCTTGTCGCTAATCTATTAGCGCTGCCCGTTATAACGCTTTTATTACCGATTTGCCTGATTTCGCTACTCATTAGTTATTATTTTAGTACATTTTTTGTTGGTAATTTTGCTGTAGAAGTACTGAAATGGAGTGACTACCTATTCGGCTATTTGCTTTCACTCTTGGCTTTTTTGAGTGATCTAGATTTGAGTGCCTTTACGCTATTCATAGACACATCAAGTGCACTTTGTTTTTTAGGCGCTATCATTCTTTTCTGTTTACCCTACTGGCGATTTAAGCGCCTTTGCATAGTGTTACTCTCGCTACCGTTGGGTACCTCCTTAATCCAATGGTTACCACCTAATGATGAGATTTGGGCGCTGCATGTGCTTGATGCAGGGCAGGCCAGTGCCATCACTGTTACCAAAGGTGATAGAGCCATTATCATCGACTCTGGCGCGCAATTTCGTGGTAATGCTATGACAGCTACGCAATATCTTTTTCCACTACTTAAAAATCTTAAAGTGAAGCATGTGGACCATGTTATTCATACCCATAGTGACAATGATCATGCCGGCGGTCTAAGTACAGTGATGGCACACCCCATTGCAGATAATGCCACGTTTTACTCTCCAACCTTTGGCTGCGAGAGAGATACAATGTTTGATTGGCAGGGGCTAACCATCAGTTTTTTGTGGCCACTAAAAGGCAATGATCAAGATAATAACGCGATGTCGTGTGTAGTTAGAATTGCAGCTCAATCTGGCAGTGTGCTTATTCCAGGCGATATCGAAAAAGAAAGTGAGTATGCTCTAATTACCAAGGAGTTAGCGAGAGGAACGTCAGCGCTTAATGCGGATATATTGATTGCACCACACCACGGTAGCAAGACCTCCTCAACGGATATTTTCATTAAGCATGTGGCACCGAAAGCGGTAATTTATACCCAAGGGTACGAAAATCGATGGAGGTTCCCTGCGTTAAATGTTGTAGAGCGCTACAGGCAGCACAACGTACAGCAATATTTTACAAGCTCAGAAGGCTATACCCTCGTAACCTTTAGGAAAGGAAGTTTTGAAGTTAACACGCTACGTAGTGATTTGAAAAAACGATGGTATTTAAAGGGCAAGCCTCCGCGACACCTTTAAGCTGATTTCTATGGAATCCACTGACTGCTGAGCGTAGTTTTCGCAGAACCTTTAAATGAGCAGCAACTGACCACACATTACTCAAGTCGTCGACAGACTAATCAATTTTATCGCTATATTAGTGAATTAAAGCGAGAACGAGTACAATAGAAAAAACGCGTTTTTGCCAACGTTTTAGACAGGTTAAAATAACTACATGCAGAAAGCCGACAACTCGGATTATCAAATTAAACGTTTTTTACAGTATTTAAAGGCGTACAAAGTTCCATTCGTTTTTGCCATTATCGGTATGATTGGCTATTCCGCGGTAGATACGTTTGTATTCTCTCAGCTTCAGCCGATGATTGACGAATCTCTTGGGAAAAACGACCACGACTATCTTCGTTTAGCAGCCTTCGCAATTGTACCGTTGTTTTTATTGCGTGGTGTGTTCAATTTTCTAGGCAGCTATACGCTGAGTTGGATTGGTGCACAAGTTGTGATGCGCATGCGCCAGCAGTTGTTTGAAAAATATATTCATTTACCAGTGTCTTTTCACGATCATCACGCGGTGGGTGGCTTAATAAGCAAGGTTACGTACGATACTGAGCAAGTGGCTAACGCTTCTGGTAAAGCGCTGCTTACTTTAGTGAGAGAGGGAGCGTTAGTAATAGGACTTCTTTGCGTCATGTTTTATTACTCGTGGCAACTATCGCTAATTTTTCTTCTCATTGGCCCGGTGGTTGCGATTATCGTGTCTATTGTTAGTAAACGGTTCCGCGTTGTTAGCAAAAATATTCAGCAATCTATGGGAAACCTTACCTCTTCGGTAGAGCAGGCAGTAAAAGGTCATAAAGTTGTGATCATGTTTGGCGGTCAGGACATAGAGCAAGAGCGCTTTAAACAGAAAAACAACCATAATCGCCAGCAGTCAATGAAGCTCAACGTCACGTCTATTTTAAGTGTGTCATCTATTCAAGTTATCGCATCCATAGCGCTTGCCGTTGTTTTATTCATTGCCAGTACACCTGGCATGCTAGAAAAGCTTACCGCTGGTGTTTTTATTAATGTCGTGTTCTGTATGGTTATGCTGCTTAAGCCTCTTAAACAATTGACCACTATTAATAATCAATTTCAAAAGGGAATGGCTGCGTGCGCAAGTATTTTCGAAATCCTGGATGAAGCGGATGAAGAAGACAAAGGTGAAACCAAAATAAAGCGAGCTACAGGCAAAATAGAGTTTGATGACGTTACCTTTTACTACCCAGGAAAGCAGACGCCAGCATTAACCAATGTAAGCTTTACCGCCAACCCTGGGCAGTCCATTGCACTAGTAGGGCGTTCAGGAAGCGGGAAATCTACCATATCTTCTTTGCTTACTCGTTTTTATGTTCCGCAAAAAGGGCAAATTCGGCTAGATGATGTTGGGCTTAACGACATCGATTTGAAAGATCTGCGCGCTCAGTTTGCAGTGGTATCTCAAAACGTCACGCTGTTTAATGACTCTATCGCCAACAATATAGCTTATGGCGCTCGACAGAATGTTTCGCGGAAAGAGATAGAAAATGCAGCTAAAATTGCGCATGTTGAGGAATTCCTGGCAAACCTTCCTGATGGTTTAGATACTGTTATTGGGGAGAATGGCCTTATGCTCTCTGGTGGTCAACGCCAGCGCATAGCGATTGCTCGCGCCATACTTGCAGACGCACCTATACTTATCTTAGATGAAGCCACATCAGCCCTTGATACAGAGTCGGAACGTTTAATCCAAGACGCATTAGAAACATTGCAAAAACGATGCACCAGCATCGTAGTAGCACACCGTTTGTCTACAATTGAAAATGCAGATTGCATTATGGTGGTGGAACAAGGTGAGATTATTGAAAAGGGTAAACACGACGCGCTGCTTGAAAAAGGGGGCCATTACGCACAACTTCATGCACTGCAGTTTGGTGAGACAAAGTGAGCCAAAGGCAAAACGCGACTCTTCACGATAAGTGGTACTTTGGTCACGGGGTTGTTTGGCTTCTTGCGCCACTCGCTTTGCTTTTTTACTTCGTATCCGCTATTCGACGACTGTTATTTAAAATAGGGATTAAAAAAGCATTTAAAGCTAAGGTACCCGTCATCGTAGTGGGCAATATATCTGTTGGCGGCAATGGCAAAACCCCCGTAGTTTTAGCATTGGCGACTTACTATCAAGCGAGAGGCCTAAAGGTAGGTATTTTAAGTCGCGGCTACGGCGCTAATTCACCCGTATACCCAAGGTTAGTGAAAGGTGACGACGACGCGTCTGAAGTAGGCGATGAACCCAGATTACTGGCAATTCGCAGCCAGAGTGATGTAGTTATTGATCCCGTGCGGGCGAGGGGAGCTGCCTACTTAACGGATGAATTAGAGTGTGAACTGATAATTTGCGATGATGGATTGCAGCATTATGCGCTCCATCGAGATGTTGAAATTGTAGTCATGGATGATAGAAAGGTAGGTAGCGGATATTTGCTCCCAATGGGACCACTTCGAGAAGGCCAATGGAGACTGGGTACCGTAGATGCTCTTGTTCATAACAGCCGTTCTATGCCAACGTTTGACAGTGCAGTATCGCCACAATTTCTTATGACATTGGTTCCTGGAGACTTCACATCAGTTTCTAATAGGATGAAAACCACAACGGTAGAAGAAATTAGAAAGATTCCCTGTAGTGCCATCGCAGGTATCGGTTCTCCTCAGCGCTTTTTCAGTCAGCTTAGGGAAATGGGAATTGACTTATCGGTTACCCATCCCTTAGCCGATCATCACGCTATCTCGTCGTCTGATATTCCAGATGGAAGGGTGCTAATGACAGAAAAGGATGCAGTAAAAGCCGCACCATTTGCACATAATGACTGTTGGTTTTTGCCTGTTAGTGCGCATTTAGCCCCAGATTTTTTTAACTTAATAAACGTGAAACTTGCAAACGCAGGTTTAAATATTCACCAGAACGGACAGGAATAACAACAATGGCGTTCGATAAAAAGCTTTTAGAAGTTTTGGCTTGCCCAGTATGTAAGGGAAAACTCGTATTAAACGAAGATAACACCCAGCTAGTGTGTCGGTTTGATAGGTTAGCCTATGAAATCAAAGACGGTATCCCAGTGTTAATAGAAAGCAAGGCAATATCACTGTCGCTAGACGAAGTAGACGCGACGCGCTGATAACCCGTTTAACTAGTAGACAGTAAGGGCGAAAGAAATATATGTCATTTACAGTTGTGATCCCCGCTCGATACGGTTCAAGTCGTTTTCCTGGCAAGCCATTAGCACTTATCGACGGAAAACCCATGATACAACATGTGGTTGAACGTGCCACAGAAGCGGGTGCTGATAACATCATTGTAGCTACAGATGATGAACGGATTAAAAATGTAGTTCTTGGCTTTGCTCATGTATGCATGACTTCAGTAAACCATCAGTCTGGGACTGAGCGTATCGCAGAGGTCGTAGAAAAAGAGGGAATTTCTTCCGACACAATAGTGGTGAACGTTCAAGGAGATGAACCTTTTATTCCTGCCGAAAATATTAATCAGGTTGCTACTAACTTAGCGAATGCGCCGCAATGTCAAATGGCGACATTGTCGACGCCTATCGCGAGTGTTGAAGATGTATTTAATCCCAATATTGTAAAGGTAGTGGTTAATCAAAAAGGAGAGTCGATTTATTTTTCACGCTCGCCAATACCGTTTGAGCGGGATTATATGATGGCTAACCCTACGTCTGCTAATACCGCACTTTATAATCGTCATATCGGTATTTACGCCTATCGTGCCAATTACATTAAACAGTACGTTTCATATGCGCCAAGCGCTCTTGAACAAATTGAGTCACTAGAGCAGCTTCGCGCAATATGGTACGGCGATAAAATCCACTGTGAAGTAGCGTCGGCGCCACCGCCTGTTGGAATTGATACGCCTGAAGATCTAGAACGTCTTTTAAAGACTATAAAATAGCGAAGTAAACGTGATGAGTCGTTTTATCTGGTCTTCGCCAATTAGGTGTAATTGGCTTACTCACACGTTCATTTTTAAAATTATAAGACTGATTTAAGCACATAAAAAGTAACAAGGGATTCGTTATGAATGTAGTTATTACAGGTGGTAACCGAGGCATTGGCCTTGCGCTTACCAAGCAATATAAAGCAAGAGGCGCGAAAGTTTATGCGACGTGCCGTAATAGTTGCGACGAGTTAAACAGTGCCGGCGTTAACATTGTCAGTGGTGTCGATGTAGCACGTCCGGAGACGTTGGCTGAAAAACTGGCGCCCTTGATGGACATAAAAATTGATTTGCTTATCAATAATGCAGGAGTGCTTGGCCGAGAGAGTATTGATGACTGGGATCCCAATACGATTGATTATCAGTTTCGCGTTAACGCGATGGGACCGTTATTAGTATCTCAATCGCTATTACCAGCACTAGCAGAGGATGCAAAAATAGCGTTGATAACAAGTCGAATGGGCTCTATGTCTGATAACGGCTCGGGTGGGTATTATGGCTATCGCATGTCAAAGGCCGCGTTAAATGCCGCTGGTGTATCGATGGCAAACGATCTTAGGGCGAAGGGAATTGCAGTTGGCATTTTCCACCCAGGATTTGTGCAAACCGAAATGGTTAACGGAGCAGGCGACATCGACGCTGATACGTGCGCAGAGCGTTTGGCTAGTCGTATTGATGAGCTTACTGTAGACAACTCTGGCCGCTTTATTCACTCAAACGGTGAAGAATTACCTTGGTAGCGTGGCTCAAAATCACCGTTGACTACGAGTTTACTAAGCCTTAAATGCGAAAAACCCTATCGAAAAATAGTAATCGATAGGGTTTTTTATTGCCAAGTAACGCAGCAAAAGCCCAGGTAGCGCATTGATGTAATATGCGTAACTCTGGCTTGATTATTTATTCTGCGGTATCGCCGTCTTCGTCTTGGTCTTCAGAAAGTACGGCCCACACATCGTGTTCGTTAGCGTGGATGACTTCAGCCCACACTCGGTCGCCAGGCTTTACATCGTAAACGCCGTTGAGATGAACTAAACCATCCACTTCAGGTGCATCAGCGTAGGTTCGACCAACGGCGCCTTCCGCATCAACGTTGTCGATGACGACTTGATACTCATTTCCAATTCTCGCTTGTAACCTAGCAGCGCTTATTTCGCCTTGTACTTCCATAAAGCGAGCAAGACGAGCTTGTTTCACCTCTTCTGGTACAGGATCAGGTAAATCATTTGCGCGAGCGCCTTCCACAGGTGAGTAAGCAAAGGCACCAACGCGATCAAGTTGAGCTTCACGTAAGAAGTCTAGCAACTCTTCAAATTCTTCCTCAGTTTCTCCTGGAAAACCCACTATAAATGTTGAACGAATTACGAGAGAAGGGCACTGTTCACGCCACTTCTTGACACGCTCAAGCACGCGTTCAGCACTACCAGGGCGTTTCATCAGCCTCAGGATGCGCTTGTTTGCGTGCTGGAATGGAATGTCTAAATAAGGAAGGATTTTACCTTCATTCATCAGTGGGATCAGGTCGTCGACATGAGGGTAAGGGTAAACGTAGTGAAGGCGAACCCAAATACCCATTTCACCTAACTTTTCGCATAGCTGCTGCATATGAGTTTTAACAGGCATGCCATTCCAAAAACCTGTTCTGTGTTTTACATCCACGCCATAAGCACTGGTGTCTTGAGATATAACCAGAAGCTCTTTAACCCCAGCATCTTTTAAGCGCTTCGCTTCATCTAGCACGTTGCCGACAGGGCGGCTAACAAGGTCGCCCCGCATTGAAGGAATAATGCAGAACGTACAGCGGTGATTGCAGCCCTCTGATATTTTTAAGTAAGCGTAATGACGAGGGGTTAATTTTACCCCGTGGTCAGGGATGAGGTCTGCGAAAGGATCATGTTGGGGCTTTGGCAAGTGTTCATGCACTTGCTCAACAACAGTTTCATAAGCATGGGGGCCAGTAATGGCAAGCACGTTTGGATGAAGCTCTCGGATTTCATCCTCTTTTACACCGAGACAACCAGTTACAATAACTTTGCCATTTTCTTTTAGCGCTTCTCCGATGGTGTCTAACGACTCTTCAACAGCTGCGTCTATAAATCCGCAGGTGTTAACGATAACTAAATCGGCGTCGTTATAGGTAGGAACAACATCATACCCTTCGGTTCGAAGTTGAGTAAGAATACGCTCAGAATCAACCAAGTTCTTAGGACAACCTAAGCTAACAAAACCAATTCTGCTGCCAATGCGTTGGTCTGAAGGCTTGTTTTCACTAAGCACTTTCACGGGCGTCTCAAGCGTTGTGGTTTTGTTTACTACTTTGTTCGGATCAAACGTTTCTACTGTCATCTAAAATATCACCTGGCAAATGACTGTGTCTAAAATGGCCGCGGATTATACAGTAACTCGCATTAATACGCAGTAGTTTTAAGCGATAAATCGTTGCTAGTTTAATGTAGAGGATAAAGCATAAAAACACGAACAGCAGGTTACAAGCGTTGTACAGTGTTGTGACACGGTACGAACTTGGAACGGTATGAAATTTAATAAAAAAGGCGAGATGAAGACAAGCGTTTAGGTTACAGAGCGTATTTGAAAATTAATGTGTTTAAAAAAATGAAGTCACCCCCACCTTGAACTCTTCAGAAGAAAAAATTCCCATTAGTTAGAACGCTTACGTTCTATGATGAATAGTAGAGATGACAAAAGTGAACGCATGCTAAAACTTCCACTCTCATGTTACGACGAGTCAGGGCGAATACTGCCACCTCGATGGTTATACGCTGTGTCTATTCTGTTATGCATCGATTGGCTAGCGTTTATTTTTTCACTGGCGTCTCGAACCCAAACCAGTGATTTACTCGCCTTTTTCTATCCACAAAAAGAAAGTTTAGGCATTGGATTAGTCGCTAGCTTACCGGTTCTTTTAGCGCTTGTGTTGGTTAGCCAAAGAGATAGGCTGTGGAAAAAAGGGTATACAAAATGGCGCCGCCTAGTCATTCCACTTGCACAGTTTGGCGTACTGCTTCTATTTAACACACAACTTTATTATGCCATGCACCACCACTGGGGATTTGAGGCCATTACTGGCGTAAAAATTGTTTTTTATGGCGTCGCGCTTTACGCTATTTCGAAAAGTCGCCATTTAAGATGGATGATAGAAGATTGGGAAGCGCCTAACCCATGAAGGCGCTATTTTTGGTTTAAGGTTTTAGCCACTAGTGAGTGAATTTGTGATTGGCCAATGCCTTTTCGTAGTAAGCGAAAACGCTTACCTGACTGTCGTTAACCAAACGTTCATAGCAAATTCCCGCAAATGCATAGGTATTATCACCGACTTTTAAAAATACGGTTGGCGCTTGAGGATTTGACTGGTCATATATCCATTCGCCGTCTAATTGCGCTTTTAGGATTTCACCAATATACGCACCAAAGATATTACAAATAGTAAATACTGCTTCATCTTCCAACGCTAAATCGTGATACTTATCTACAAAGCTAAGTAAAACGTCGTCAACTAGCGCAATACTCTCGGGAGTCTTATCCAGTACAATATTGAACTCATCGGATGCGGTTACTATCGCGTCTTTTGCGCAATCTGACATTAATTTATTGAGTTCATCAGGTGACATCTTATTCTCCTTCTCACCGAGAATGGCATTGGCATACATACCAATATTTTAATTTTTAAAACCCGTGACGGTTGCTTTGTTAAAGCGTTTTCTGCCAGATTGTTTTGCTTAGCGCTAAGTTAAAATTCATTTTCTGGGTCTAACGAATAAAACACTTTAATTAAAACTATCTGCCGTCAGCACGTTACTGTTATTTTGCTATTGTGCGTAACTTATCGGCCAAAGTCTATTTTTGTCCAGTTAATCTATTGATTACGCTAGCAGCAGCGAACATACCGAAGGTGGCTGTTACTGTGACTACCGCACCAAATCCACCCGCACAGTCGAGACGCGTGCCGCCTTCCATTGCTGATTTATTGTAGCAAACAGAGCCATCAGGCTGTGGGTAGCGCAGCTGTTCTGTTGAATAAATACATTCAACGCCGAATCGGCGCTTGGGGTTTTTACTGAAATTATAGTTTCGACGCAGTTCACTGCGTAGCTTTGCAGCAAGCGGATCTTGCGTTGTTTTAGCTAAATCGCCTTTAGTAACTTGTGTTGGGTCTATCTGACCCCCAGCGCCGCCTACTGTAACAATAGGAATTTTATTGCGCTTGCAGTGCGCTATCATTGCGGCTTTAGCACGTATGCTGTCAGTAGCATCAACCACAGCGTGCATTTCTTTGGTTAAGAGCGAGGCGGTATTTTCAGGTGTGACAAAATCTTCAACGCAGTTTACTTTGCAATTAGGATTTATTAGCGCGATACGCGACGCAATGGCCTCGACCTTTGGTTCGCCTATCGTATTTGAAAGTGCGTGAATCTGACGATTTGTGTTCGTTACACAGACATCATCGAGGTCAATAAGCGTGATAGTACCAACACCCGAACGGGCCAATGCTTCGGCAGTCCAACTTCCTACACCACCTATGCCGACAACGGCCACATGACTATTGGCTAAATTGTTAGTTTGTTGTGCACCGTACAAACGCACAATGCCGCCTAAACGAGGATCATCAGACATGCTTTAATTCACTAAATAAAAAATAACAAGGGTATGGATATGCGCTAATGATCGTAGTCACTGCTGCAGGGCGCGCATCATCTCAAAAGTGATGACCAAAAATCAATACACTCCAGTTTTTTCGAATAATAAATCCGATTTAACGCAACATACGTTCTACACAATACATGGTTTAATAATAAAATAGTTTAATAAACGTTGAAAGGATTGGGAATATGGGCTTACTCGTTGATGGGCAATGGCAAGACAAATGGTACGACACGAGCAAAAGCGGCGGTAAGTTTGAGCGACAAGCGTCTAAATTTCGCGACAAAATCAGCGATAATGAGGAGGCGCCGTTCCCTGTTGAACCAGGTCGTTACCATCTTTATGTATCGTTAGCTTGTCCATGGGCACACAGAGCGCTCATATTTAGAAAACTTAAGGGCTTAGAGAAGCATATTGATGTTTCCGTAGTTCATCCTGAAATGCTCGACAATGGATGGGAGTTTAAAGACTACCCAGGCTCAACGGGCGATAAGCTTTACGGATTTGATTACGCACATCAAATCTATACTAAAGCGGAAGCTGAGATAACAACGCGTGTTACGGTGCCTATCCTTTGGGATAAAAAAACTGAAACTATCGTTAATAATGAGTCAGCAGAGATTATACGTATTTTTAACAGTGGATTTAATTCTCTTACCAGCAATGAAGTTGATTATTACCCCGAGGCTCTTCGCGAAGAAATAGATACCATTAATAACATGGTGTATCACGATATTAATAATGGCGTGTACAAGGCCGGGTTCGCAACTACGCAAGAAGCGTATGAAGAAGCTGTTAATGCAGTGTTTAACGCGTTGGATTTAGTTGAAGAAAGACTAAGTAAACAGCGTTACTTAGTGGGTAGTGAAATAACAGAAGCTGACTGGCGGTTATTCACTACCTTGATTCGTTTTGATGCGGTGTATCACGGACACTTTAAGTGCAACAAAAAGCAAATTGCAGACTACCCCAATATTTACGGCTATATGAAAGAGCTTTATCAAGTGCCGGGTATCGCTGAAACGGTGAATTTTGAGCATATTAAAAGGCACTACTACTATAGTCACACAATGATAAACCCGACACAGGTCATTCCCGTGGGGCCAGAGCAAGATCTCATGTCATCCCACGGCCGTGAAAAAATGGGAAGCTAGGGCGTCAATGTAGACAAATGCCAATATTAAAAATTAAACATAAAATGCTGTTTGTTATAGCGAATTGTAGGTGAGTACAAGATATGTCTGTTGAATTAAATGGACCAAAAACGATAGAAAAGATCGTCTCGGGTATAGCTACCAGTGACGGTGCGGGCGTGTCACTAACGCGTATTATCGGTCAGCCTGACCTTCCTCGTTTAGATCCGTTTCTTATGTTAGATTTTTTTGGCTCAGATAATCCTGGTGAGTACATTGCCGGTTTTCCACCTCATCCTCACCGCGGTTTTCAGACTGTTACTTACATGTTGGCAGGTAAAATGCGCCATAAGGATTCTGTAGGTAACGAGGGAGTGATTGATGCGGGCGGCATTCAATGGATGAACGCTGGGCGAGGTATTATTCACGAAGAAATGCCGGAGCAGGAAGAAGGGCTATTAAAGGGCTTTCAGTTGTGGGTAAACCTTCCTGCAGTAGAGAAAATGTCAGCGCCAAACTATCAAGACATACAGCCAGATTGCGTGCCTACGGTACACAGTCAAGGTGCTGTCATAAAAGTGTTAGCAGGTGAAATTGATGGTGTGAAAGGCCCAGTTAAGACAACGGCGGTTTCTCCCACCTTTTTAGACATCGCGCTAAGAAGTGGGAGTTCTGAAATTGACGTAAATTCAGATGAAGCAACGTTTATCTATGTTTATGATGGCAGCTTAACTATTAATAGAGATAACGCGAGTAAAGAATCTGTACTGCGTGATGGAGAACTTGGCGTGCTGTCGAAAACGGGCACGACGCTCTCTGTTTTTACTAATACAGAGTCCAAGTTTATTATGGTGTCAGGCAAACCTATCAATGAGCCTGTAGTGCAATATGGACCTTTTGTGATGAACACTCAGCAGGAAATTGTTCAGGCATTTAACGATTATCAAAGCGGCTCATTAGCGAAGTAGGGACAAGGATTGTCTGTCTTGATTAGACTTTGTGTAGTTAAACGGGGCTTTTGAATAATACCTTTTTATTGGGTTCAGCAAGGAGCAACCAACGAGGCTGAAATAGGCTATCGAGTTGTAAAGAAGGAAAGTGGAAAAAGGATTGTCTCTCACTGCGTCTCATTTTTAATTGATGAGGCCAAAAGAATGGGCATAACTTTGCTTAACACTGAAGTTATGAACAACAACCCCGCTTCTGAAAAAGTACTTATCAAGAGTGGTTTTAGTCCTACTCAGTGCTTTCGCCGAAAGTATCAACATCAAGGCGTTTTCCATAACAGTATCTACTTTGAACTCGTACTTTAAATTCATGAATTTAAAGTGCGACCGCAAAACGTTCCGCTACTCAAATTGAATTAGTAATTCACTTCCTCTAATGATTTAATATCAATATGTCTAATCTCTTTTACGACAATAACAAAAGAGCGGTATGCGCTTTTTAGTCGTAAAAGGCGATAATGTAATCACAAATAGTTAAAACACAGGGAATTTCGATTTAAATGGCAACCCCAATTACCTGCTTTAAAGCGTACGATATTCGTGGCGAACTAAACGCTCAACTAACCGAAGAAGTAGCCTATCGAATTGGCTATGCTTTTGCGCAAGAATTAAATGCAAAGACTGTTGTTGTTGGTAGTGACGTGCGTCTTACATCAACACCATTAAAATTAGCCTTAAGCGCAGGTCTTATTGATGCTGGTGCAACGGTGACTGATATTGGTATGGCAGGAACCGAAGAAATCTATTTTGCTACAAAGCATCTTGGTGTTGATGGTGGTATTGAAGTGACCGCTAGCCACAATCCTATTAACTACAACGGCATGAAACTGGTAAAAGCGGGTTCTGTGCCCATCAGCGGTGATACAGGCCTGAGCGCTATTAAAGAAAAAGCAGAAGCTTTAGAAGATAGCTATGTGTCAGAAAGGTTAGCGCATTATACAAACGGTGCGGCGATAAACGCGGACGCATTCTTTAACGGTACTGCCCATGTGGTAGAAGAGATGCTTTCTCAGACTGACAAATATGCTGTTAAATCGTGTATGTCTGATTATGTTTCTCACATGCTTTCTTATGTGAATTTAAGTAATTTTACGCCGCTAAAAGTAGTGGTGAATGCAGGAAATGGTGCGGCGGGACCAGCGCTAGACGCTATCGAAAAAGAAATGAAAGCGCAGGGTGTGCCAATTGAATTTATAAAAGTACACCACAACGCAGATGGCACATTTCCAAACGGTATACCTAACCCGCTATTACCTGAGAATCGTGCTGACACGGCTGATGCTGTTAAAGGGTCAGGTGCTGATTTCGGTATCGCTTGGGACGGCGACTTCGATCGCTGCTTCTTGTTCGACGCAGACGGTGAATTTATTGAAGGATATTACATCGTAGGCTTGCTTGCTGAAGCATTCATCGAGAAGAACACAGACAGCAAAATTATTTACGACCCACGCGTGTATTGGAATACAGAAGACATTGTAGCCAATGCAGGCGGTACACCCATTAAGTCGAAAACAGGCCATGCTTTTATTAAAGAGCGTATGCGCAAAGAAGATGCTGTATACGGCGGTGAAATGAGTGCTCATCACTATTTCAGAGATTTCGCATATTGTGACTCGGGTATGATCCCTTGGTTGCTGATTGCTGAATTGGTGTGTGTGAAAAAGCAAACCCTGGCTAGCATGGTTAAAGCGCGTATCGAAGCATTCCCATCTTCTGGTGAGATTAATAGCAAGTTAAAGGATGCTGATGCAGCACTTGAGCGTGTTACAAACAAGTATAAGCCACTAGCTAGCGTAGTCGATACTACCGATGGTTTAGGTCTCGAGTTTGGTACATGGCGCTTTAATTTACGTAAATCGAATACAGAACCAGTAATTCGTTTAAACGTTGAGAGTAAGGGTGACATTGCGCTAATGGAACAGAAAACAGAAGAGTTACTATCGATTATTCGCGATGAATAAACGCTGCATTATATAATTTAAATAACAAAGCGTTAGATAAAAAGCAAAGGCGATAGTATTGAAATATTATCGCCTTTTTTGTTATGTCATTTCATAAAAAATATACTATTCAAAAGCTTAAGATAGTTATGCGTAACGTTTCATTAGCTATTTTTTAGCGTCACCCCATGTTAATGGCAAGTATTGAAGTTATTTTTTCACCACTACCACGCATGACTTCAGCACTGTGCTACTAGTTTGAAATAAACAAGGACCACAAACATTTTTCTGTTCTATACAAGCAAATAAATCATCCATGCGTGGCAGACAACGACTACGCTCGTTAATCCCATTCTCAAACTAATATAACTAACGACCTGTTCTTTAGGCAGGCTAAGAGTGAACTTGTCATAGATTAATACCGCTACGTAGCTAAGCGACAATACGCCAAAAACTTTCACATCATGTGAGAACACCAAACACAGCCAACCAATAATAGTCGGTAACATAGCGATCAACATTTGTTTATCGTAACGTTGGTTGCTTATTGCGTCCCACCAGTGGATGCCGCCAAAAAATGAAAGCAGCACAGCAGAATATTGCACAAAGTAAACCGCACTTTGTGTTATCGATAACAGGTTAAGTTGATATGCCAGAGGCATCGCTACAAAAGGAATAAGGCCTGCAATACCTAGAAAAACTGCAGAGTAGGGCATTGATGTTCCTTGAAAATAAAATGGTTAAAACAAAAATAGCGCCGTGAAGGCGCTATTTCTACTGATACATGTAGCTCTTAGTTCAGTATTTTCTGACTAACTACTTAATTGGCGTGTATTTACGCTGGTTGTGACCAGTATAAAGCTGACGAGGACGACCAATTTTTTGTTTAGGGTCGCTCATCATTTCGTGCCAGTGTGAAATCCAGCCTACTGTGCGAGACAGGGCGAAGATACACGTGAACATATTGGTAGGAATACCAATCGCTTTAAGTACGATACCTGAATAGAAGTCAACGTTCGGGAACAGTTTCTTCTCTGCAAAGTACGGGTCACTCAACGCAATCTTTTCTAGTTCCATCGCTACTTCTAGTAGTGGATCTTTTACGTTAAGCTCGCTTAATACTTCGTGACAGCTTTCACGCATTACTGTTGCACGTGGATCGTGGTTCTTATAAACACGGTGACCGAAGCCCATAAGACGGAATGGGTCATTCTTGTCTTTAGCGCGTGCAATAAACTCAGGAATACGATCAACTGTGCCAATTTCTTCTAGCATGTTCAGACATGCTTCGTTTGCACCACCATGAGCAGGACCCCAAAGTGAAGCAACACCAGCAGAAATACATGCATATGGGTTCGCACCAGAAGAACCGGCAAGACGAACGGTAGACGTTGAAGCATTCTGTTCGTGGTCTGCGTGTAGCGTAAAGATACGGTCCATCGCGCGCTCAACAGCTGGGCTGATTTGATATTCTTCTGCTGGTACAGAGAACATCATGTTCAGGAAGTTAGCTGCATAGCTTAAGTCGTTGCGCGGATACACGAATGGCTGACCTACGTTGTACTTATAGCACATTGCAACCAAAGTTGGCATCTTAGCGATTAAACGATGGGCACTGCGAACACGCTGCTCTTCATTTGATACGTCCAAGTCGCTGTGATAGAAAGAAGACATTGCACCAACTGTACCGCATAGCATAGCCATAGGGTGTGCGTCGTTACGGAAACCGTGGAAGAACATGTTTATTTGTTCGTGAACCATGGTGTGACGTGTGATTGTCTCTTTGAACTCTTCGTACTGTTCTTTAGTCGGTGCGTCACCGTGAAGTAGCATGTGACAAACTTCTAGGTAGTCTGCGTCACGCGCTAGTTCTTCGATTGGGAAACCGCGGTGTAATAACACACCTTGAGCGCCGTCAATATACGTAATTGAAGACTCGCAAGATCCTGTCGCCATAAAACCAGGGTCGTACGTGAAATAACCGTGTTGGCCTAACGTACGGACATCGATTACATCTTGTCCTTCGGTGCCAGACAAGATAGGAAGTTCGATTTCCTTACCGCCGGCTTTAAGAATGGCTTTCTGATCTGCCATAAAATGCTCTCCTCAGAATGGTTCTGTTTGCAGCGAAAACGGACGAAAATATCCGCTTCGTTGGGAAAAGTGGGCGTATTTGTACTTTATTATGTACCAACAAGTCAATTTAATTGCATATTTGCACAATAAATATTCCAAATTGCTTAAAAGAATACTAGCAATCAGATAACGATTAATTAACTTTATGGATTGTCACTTTGCCCGATACATCGCAATTATCAATGGCTTTTCACAAAAGGTAAACCACCGATCGATAATTATATTAACAGCTTAGATTAAAAAGTAACCTTCCAACGTTGAATAAATACGCATTCAGATTAAAAGTGCTTAATTTGCCATTGATATACATAGTTATTCCGAAAGGCTACTGATAAACTTATGACACTGTAATTGCGCTCGTTTAAACGTGTTGCATCCAATTTTGATCTCTTTTAATACTAAATAATTATCAAAAATGTGTGTATAGCGACTAAAGTCTTACTACGGCACAAAAAATTGTAATTATATACTACGCTGGATATACTCAGCGGTGCTTGAACGTCAGAATATTTATTCTGTTACAAGCATTAAAGAATAATTCACAAATTGTTAACAACTCAGTGGATGAGGCAATTAACAGGTTAAAAATCGAATTTACTTACTCAGGACATAAAAAAGGTAAGAAATTCATTATCCCCTACGGATTAAACAGGCATACATTGTGAAAAAGCAAAGACCAGTAAATTTAGAACTCAATACTATTAAATTTCCGCCCTCTGCTATTTCGTCAATTCTCCATCGTGTTACCGGTGTTGCAATGTTTTTCGCGCTACTATTTGTCATTTGGGCATGGGCAGTTTCTGTTCATTCGTCTGAAGGTTTTGCGAACGTACAAGCAATCATGGACGGTTTCCTTGGAAAATTTGTCGCGATTGGCACAGCCTCAGCGCTGACGTATCACATTCTAGGCGGCCTAAGACACGTTGTTATGGATTTAGGTCACTGGGAAGAATTAGAGTCGGGCAACACGAGTGCGAAAGCAGTAATCGCGCTTTGGGTTGTATTGACCGTAGTATTGGGAGTTGCATTATGGTAACCAACCAAGCAAGCATTAAGCGTGACGGCGTACAAGACTACGTCTCTCTTCGCGCAACAGCAGCAATAATTTTCGCGTACTCGGTTTTCATGGCGTGGTTTTTTATCACCACAGACAATTTGACGTTTGTTGAATGGCGAGGGTTATTCTCTGGCCTAGCTATGAAAGTTTTCACATTGGCAGCACTAGTAGCAGTGATGATCCACGTGCGCATCGGCCTATGGCAGGTGCTTACAGACTATGTTAAATCAGCAGGTCTGCGCGCTGGACTACAATATATACTAAATATCATCGCATTCGGCTATGTAGCTGTTGGCCTATTCGTACTGTGGGGAGTGTAAAATGAGTTTACCCGTTCACGAGTTTGATGCAGTAGTAATTGGTGCTGGCGGAGCAGGTATGCGCGCGGCACTGCAGATTTCACAATCTGGTAAATCATGCGCACTGTTATCTAAAGTATTTCCAACCCGTTCTCACACTGTGTCAGCACAGGGTGGTATTACCGTAGCACTTGGTAATTCACACGAGGATAACTGGGAATGGCACATGTATGACACCGTTAAAGGTTCTGATTATATCGGCGACCAAGACGCGATTGAATATATGTGTAAGACTGGTCCAGAAGCTATTATCGAAATGGAGAACATGGGTCTACCATTCTCTCGTTTTGAAAATGGCAAAATTTACCAACGTCCTTTTGGCGGCCAGTCAAAGAACTTTGGTGGTGAGCAGGGCGCTCGTACAGCAGCTGCGGCTGACCGTACTGGCCACGCGCTCCTACACCTTCTTTACCAGCAAAACGTAAAGAACAAAACAAAAGTATTCTCAGAGTGGTATGCACTTGACCTAGTAAAAAACCAAGACGGTGACGTGGTTGGTTGTACCGCAATCGATATCGAGTCTGGTGAAGTTGTTTACTTTAAGTCTCGCGCAGTTGTTCTTGCTACAGGCGGTGCGGGTCGTATTTACGCTTCAACGACAAACGCACACATTAATACCGGTGACGGTGTTGGTATGGCTCTTCGTGCTGGTGTTGCGGTTCAGGATATGGAAATGTGGCAGTTTCACCCAACGGGTATAGCTGGCGCGGGTACATTGGTTACTGAGGGCTGTCGTGGTGAGGGTGGTTACCTTCTTAACAAAGACGGCGAACGCTTCATGGAACGTTATGCACCTAACGCAAAAGACCTTGCTGGTCGTGACGTTGTTGCTCGCTCAATGATGACTGAAATCCGTGAAGGTCGTGGTTGTGAAGGTCCATGGGGCACTCACATTAAACTTAAGCTTGACCACCTAGGCAAAGACGTTCTTGAATCTCGTCTACCTGGTATCCTTGAGCTGTCACGTACGTTCGCGCACGTCGACCCAGTGAAAGAGCCTATTCCTGTAATTCCAACCTGTCACTACATGATGGGTGGTATTCCAACAAACGTTGATGGCCAATGTCTAACAGTTGACGAAAACGGTAACGATAAAGTCGTTAATGGTTTGTTTGCTTGTGGTGAAATTGCTTGTGTATCTGTACACGGTGCTAACCGTCTTGGCGGTAATTCACTACTTGACCTTGTTGTATTCGGTCGTGCGACTGGTTTACACCTTGGCAAAACACTATCTGAAATGGCACCAACACGTGACGCATCTGAGTCTGATCTTGAAGCTTCGATGACGCGTTTCAATCGTTGGGAAAATTCAGAGAAAGGTAAGGGCGAAGACCCAGTACAAATTAAGAAAGACTTGCAGAAATGCATGCAGCTTAACTTCTCAGTATTCCGTGAAGGTGAAGCAATGGCTGATGGTCTTAAAGAGCTTGGCGAGATCCGCGAGCGTCTTAACCATGCACGCCTAGACGACAAGAGCGCAGACTTCAATACACAGCGTATTGAATGTTTAGAGCTTGATAACCTAATGGAAACCGCGTACAGCACAGCAGTAGCAGCGAACTTCAGAACGGAAAGCCGTGGTGCACACAGCCGCTTCGACTTCCCGGACCGTGACGATGACAACTGGTTATGCCACAGCATCTACGATCCGAACACTGATAAAATGCTTAAACGTGAAGTGAATATGGCGCCTAAGCTTAGGGAAGCATTCCCGCCTAAAGTGCGTTCATATTAAGAGAGGCAACGATCATGCAATTAACTTTTTCGATTTATCGTTACAACCCAGAAGTAGATGCGAAGCCTCGCATGCAAGACTACACTCTAGAAGTAGAGGAAGGTCAAGACATGATGGTGCTAGACGCGCTACTTGCACTTAAAGAGCAAGATCCGACGCTTTCTTTCCGTCGCTCGTGCCGTGAAGGTGTATGTGGTTCAGACGGTGTGAACATGAACGGCAAAAACGGCCTGGCGTGTATCACTCCGCTTTCTGCACTGGGCAAAGGCAAAATAGTAGTTCGTCCACTTCCAGGTCTGCCAGTAGTGCGCGACCTTGTTGTTGACATGACGCAGTTCTATACACAGTACGAAAAAATCAAGCCGTTCTTGATTAACGACAGCAAGCAGCCGCCAGCGCGTGAGCATTTGCAGTCGCCAGAAGAGCGTGCAAAGCTTGATGGTCTTTACGAGTGTATTTTATGTGCCTGTTGTTCAACGTCATGCCCATCATTCTGGTGGAACCCTGACAAGTTCATCGGTCCAGCCGGTCTACTACATGCTTACCGTTTCCTAATCGATAGCCGTGACACTGCAACTGAAGAGCGTCTTAACGACCTTGATGATGCATTCAGCGTATTCCGCTGCCACGGTATCATGAACTGTGTAAGTGTATGTCCTAAGGGCTTGAACCCGACGAAAGCGATAGGCCAAATTAAGTCTATGCTTTTACAACGGGCTGTTTAGTACTATAGTCTGATAACTTTTTAAGTTATAGATGCGATAAGCTAAATAGCCATCCACTTAGGATGGCTATTTTTTTATATATTCTCCGTTATAACACTTGGTTATGCTGAGAATAACCTTATAATACATCTTGATTGTTAACTAGATTTTATAAAACGTAGCAAGGCAAATTAAATGCAAGAAAGCGTGATGAAAGCGTGGTGGGATTCCTCGCACATGGCAGGTGCCAACGCTGCCTATGTTGAAGAGTTGTATGAAACCTATTTAGAAGACCCGCAAAGTGTCTCTGAAAATTGGCGACAAATCTTCGATAACCTCCCCAAAGTCGATGGCGTAGAGTTAGAAACTAATCATACAACTATTAAGAATCAATTTAGGCAACTTGCTGCGTTAGGGCCAACAGCCCGTATGTCTAGTCCTTCAGTGCCTTCTGCGAATGTGTCAGACGACAGGCAAGTTAAAGTTCTCCAGTTAATCAATGCATTTCGCTTCCGCGGTCATCAACACGCAAACTTAGATCCACTTGGTCTTTGGCAACAAGAGCGTGTTCGCGATTTAGAACTTTCTCATCATAGTCTTTCTGAAAACGATTTTGATACCGTTTTCAACGTAGGTTCATATGCTATAGGCAAGGAATCTATGCCGTTAGGTGAATTGTTCAAATCACTTAACCGTACATACTGTGGTTCTATCGGTGCTGAATATATGCACATCACCGATACAGAACAAAAACGCTGGTTACAGCAAAAGATTGAGTCTGTTCAGGCAAAACCCGAAATTTCTCGCGATGAAAAATTAGCGATTCTTAAAGGGTTGACTGCTGCTGACGGCATGGAAAAATATTTGGGTTCTAAATTCCCAGGTGCTAAGCGTTTCTCGTTAGAAGGTGGCGATGCACTAATTCCAATGCTTAAAGGGCTTATCACCAAAGCGGGCACAGCAGGTACCAAAGAAGTAGTTGTCGGTATGGCTCACCGTGGCCGTCTTAATGTGCTAGTAAACGTATTGGGTAAAAATCCATCAGTGCTGTTTGACGAGTTCTCTGGTAAACACGACGACTCGCTAGGCGCGGGTGACGTAAAATACCACGCAGGTTTCTCTTCAGATTTCGCTACGCCAGGCGGCAATGTTCACCTAGCACTAGCGTTTAATCCGTCTCACCTTGAAATTGTTAACCCTGTAGTTATGGGCTCTGTGCGTGCACGATTGGCTCGTCGCAATAACGACACTAACACCGTACTGCCTATTACAATACACGGTGACTCTGCTATCGCAGGTCAGGGCGTGGTTCAAGAAACCTTTAACATGTCACAAACTCGCGGTTTTGCTGTGGGTGGTACAGTTCGTATTGTGGTAAACAACCAAGTTGGTTTCACTACGTCGAAAACGGAAGATACTCGTTCGACCCAATACTGTACTGACATTGCAAAAATGGTTCAGGCACCTATTTTTCATGTGAATTCAGACGACCCAGAAGCCGTTGCGTTTGTTACACAGCTAGCCCTTGAATACCGTAATAAGTTTAAGAAAGACGTAGTAATTGACCTAGTTTGTTACCGTCGTCATGGTCACAACGAAGCGGATGAGCCAAATGCTACGCAGCCGTTGATGTACCAAAAAATTAAAAAGCACCCTGTGCCACGTGCAATTTATGCCGACCAGCTAATAGCCGAAGGCGTAATTGAGCAACGTGACGCGGACCGCTATCTTGAAGAATACCGTGAAGCACTCGACCATGGCGCATGCGTGGTAGAAGAGTGGCGCCCAATGACTGAGCATAGTGTAGACTGGTCTCCTTACCTTGGTCATGACTGGGATACGCCATACGACGGTGCGCTTTCAGTTGAAAAGCTTAAAGAGCTAGGTGAATCAATCACCACCATTCCGGAAGAGCACAAACTACAGTCACGTGTTAATAAGCTCTATCAAGACCGTAAAGCAATGGTTGCCGGCGAGAAGAAACTTGATTGGGGTATGGCTGAAAACTTAGCCTATGCAACAATCGTTGATGCAGGTGAAGATATTCGTATTACAGGTCAGGATTCTGGACGTGGCACGTTCTTCCATCGCCACGCTGTACTGCACAACCAAAAAGATGCTTCTACTTATATGCCTTTACAGCATATTCGCGAGGGGCAGGGTGAAATTGAAATCTACGACTCTGTGCTTTCAGAAGAAGCCGTAATGGCCTTCGAATATGGTTACGCAACGGCTGAGCCTACGTGTTTGACCATTTGGGAAGCTCAGTTTGGTGACTTCGCTAACGGTGCGCAGGTAGTATTCGACCAATTCCTAAGTTCAGGTGAAGCGAAATGGGGTCGTCTGTGTGGTCTAACAGTATTGCTTCCTCATGGCTACGAAGGTCAAGGCCCAGAACATAGCTCTGCACGTCTTGAACGTTTCCTTCAAATGTGTGCTGACCACAACTGGCAAGTGTGTGTACCGTCTACACCTGCACAGGTTTACAACATGCTTCGTCGCCAAGTGGTACGCCCGATGCGTAAGCCACTCATCGTAATGTCGCCTAAGTCACTATTACGTCATCCTTTAGCGGTATCTTCACTTGAAGAACTAGCAGAGGGTAAATTCCACAACGTAATTGATGAAATTGATGATATCGATCCGAAAGGCGTTAAGCGCGTTGTAATGTGTTCGGGCAAGGTTTATTACGATTTACTAGACCAGCGCCGTAAAAATGAGCAAACAGACGTCGCAATCGTCCGTTTGGAGCAACTTTACCCATTCCCACAAGAAGAATGCGCTAAAGTTGTGGCACAATACAGCCACGTAAAAGATTGGGTTTGGTGTCAAGAAGAGCCTCAAAACCAAGGCGCTTGGTACTGTAGCCAACACCACTTCTGGCAAGCAATTCCAGATGGTGCAAAATTAACATATGCAGGCCGTGATGCATCCTCGTCACCTGCAGTAGGTTATGTATCCGTTCACAACCAGCAACAAAAAGCCCTGGTTGAAAACGCACTCACAATTAAATAAGGAACAGTAATGACAATTGAGATAAAAGTTCCGGTTCTACCTGAGTCAGTTGCCGATGCCACCATTGCAACCTGGCACGTAAAGGCCGGTGACGCAGTTAAACGAGACCAGAACCTGGTTGATATTGAAACTGATAAAGTAGTTTTAGAAGTTGTGGCGCCAGCGGACGGTACAATTGGTGAGATCCTAAACGAAGAGGGTGCAACTGTTTTAGGTGAGCAAGTTATTGCTAAACTAGAAAAGGGTGGTGCAGCTGCATCGTCTGAAGCTAAAACAGAAAGCAAAAAAGACGAAGATTCTAAATCAGATGCAGCGCCTGCGGCTTCTGGCAAAACCTCTGACGTAAAAGTTCCAGTACTTCCAGAATCAGTGGCTGACGCGACAATTGCAACGTGGCATGTAGCGGTAGGTGAAGCCGTTTCTCGCGACCAAAACTTGGTTGATATTGAAACTGACAAAGTCGTACTTGAAGTTGTTGCTCCAGCTGACGGTTCTCTTGCTGAAATCATTGCCGAAGAAGGTGCAACGGTTACTGCTGAAGAAGTTATTGCAAAATTTGTAGAAGGTGCTGCAAGCGGCGCTTCTGCTCCAGCGGCTTCAGAAGAGAGCGATGACAGCAGCGATGCGCTTAGCCCATCTGTACGTCGTCTACTAGCTGAGAAAGGCGTAGATGCGTCTAAAGTTAAGGGTACGGGCAAAAACGGACGTATCACTAAAGAAGATGTAGAAAAGTACCTTAAAGGTGGTGATAGTTCAGCGAAGGCAGCGCCTGCGGCTTCTGAATCTGTACCTGCAGAGTTGCCAACCGGCAACCGCACAGAGAAGCGCGTTCCTATGACCCGTCTTCGTAAGACGATTGCTAATCGTCTTCTTGAGGCGAAAAACTCTACAGCAATGCTTACTACGTTTAACGAAGTGAACATGAAGCCAATCATGGATCTTCGTAAGCAGTATCAAGACAGCTTCGAAAAGCGTCACGGTATTCGTCTTGGTTTCATGTCTTTCTACGTGAAAGCGGTAACTGAAGCGCTTAAGCGTTTCCCTGAAGTTAATGCGTCTATCGACGGTGATGACATCGTTTATCACAACTACTTTGACGTATCGATTGCTGTTTCTACACCACGCGGTCTAGTGACTCCAGTACTTAAAGATACTGATACACTGGGAATGGCGGGTGTTGAAAAAGGAATTAAAGAACTAGCACTTAAAGGTCGTGACGGTAAGTTGTCACTGGCTGAACTACAAGGTGGTAACTTCACTATTACCAACGGTGGTGTGTTTGGTTCACTAATGTCTACACCAATCATTAACCCGCCACAGAGCGCAATTCTTGGTATGCACAAGATCCAAGATCGTCCAATGGCTGTTAATGGTAAAGTAGAAATTCTACCAATGATGTACCTAGCACTTTCTTATGACCACCGTATTATCGATGGTAAAGAATCAGTAGGGTTCTTGGTAACCGTTAAAGAGATGCTTGAAGATCCAACACGTCTACTTCTAGACGTGTAAGACTTTCGTCTCACGGAATTGTGGTTAGGTGCTTAGCTTGTGTATGCTAGCTTGGCGCCTAACGCAACGCTGATATTTTCCCTATAATATCAGTCAAACTAATCAAGTCGCACTTGCGGCTTTTGTCTTACTAAAAATCGGATAGAAACACCATGAATTTGCATGAATACCAAGGTAAGCAGCTATTCAAAGAATACGGCTTGCCTGTTTCTGAAGGATACGCAGCAGACACTGCTCAAGGTGCTGTAGAAGCGGCTGACCGCATCGGCGGTGAAGAGTGGGTAGTTAAGTGTCAGGTACACGCGGGCGGTCGCGGTAAAGCTGGCGGTGTAAAGCTAGTTAAAAACAAAGACGACATTCGCGCTTTCGCTGAAAACTGGCTAGGCAAAAATTTGGTGACTTTCCAGACTGACGAAAACGGTCAGCCTGTGAGCAAAATCCTAGTTGAATCTTGCACAGATATCGCAAACGAGCTTTACCTTGGTGCAGTAGTTGACCGTACAACCCGTCGCGTTGTATTTATGGCTTCTACTGAAGGTGGCGTTGAGATTGAAACTGTTGCAGAAGAAACACCAGAGAAAATTCTTAAAGCTGAAATCGACCCAATCGTAGGTCCTCAGCCTTATCAAGCACGCGAAATGGCGTTTGCTCTAGGTCTTTCTGGCGTTCAAATTAAGCAATTCACTCAAATCTTCCTTGGCCTAGCTAAGATGTTTGAAGAGCTTGACGTTGCGCTTATCGAAATTAATCCGCTAGTTATCAAAACTGACGGTAACCTACACTGCTTAGATGCAAAAGTAGGTATCGATGGTAACGCACTATATCGTCAGCCTAAGCTGAAAGATATGCAGGATCCTTCACAAGAAGATGCGCGTGAAGCTCACGCAGCTCAGTGGGAACTAAACTACGTAGCGCTAGACGGTAACGTAGGTTGTATGGTTAACGGTGCAGGCCTAGCAATGGGTACCATGGACATCGTAAACCTACACGGCGGTAAGCCAGCTAACTTCCTAGATGTTGGTGGCGGCGCGACCAAAGAACGTGTAGCTGAAGCATTCAAAATCATTCTTTCTGATGACAATGTTAAAGCCGTATTGGTTAACATTTTCGGCGGTATTGTACGCTGTGACATGATTGCAGAAGGTATTATCGGTGCGGTTAAAGAAGTTGGCGTAGAAGTACCTGTTGTTGTACGTCTTGAAGGTACCAATGCAGAGCTTGGCCGTGAAGTTCTAGCGAACTCTGGTCTAGATATCATTGCTGCTGAATCGCTAACTGATGCAGCGCAGAAAGTTGTTGCTGCAGCGGAGGGCAAATAATGTCTGTATTAATTAATAAAGATACTAAAGTAATTTGTCAGGGTTTCACTGGCGGTCAGGGTACATTCCACTCTGAGCAAGCAATTGCTTACGGTACGCAAATGGTTGGTGGTGTAACACCAGGTAAAGGCGGTACTGAGCACCTAGGTCTTCCAGTATTCAATACTGTACGTGAAGCGGTAGAAGCAACTGGCGCAACTGCAACGGTTATCTACGTACCAGCACCTTTCTGTAAAGATTCAATCGTTGAAGCTGCAGACGCGGGTATCGAGCTTATCGTATGTATCACTGAAGGTATCCCAACGCTAGATATGCTTTACGTTAAAGAATACGTAAACGCTAAAGGCGTTCGCATGATTGGTCCAAACTGCCCAGGTGTTATCACTCCTGGAGAGTGTAAAATTGGTATCATGCCTGGTCACATCCACAAGCCTGGTAAAGTTGGTATTGTTTCTCGCTCTGGTACACTTACGTACGAAGCGGTTAAGCAAACCACTGACGAAGGTTTTGGCCAGTCTACCTGTGTTGGTATCGGTGGCGACCCTATTCCTGGTTCAAACTTCATCGACATCCTTCAGATGTTCCAAGATGACCCACAAACTGAAGCTATCGTAATGATCGGTGAGATCGGCGGTACTGCAGAAGAAGAAGCGGCTGCGTTTATCAAAGAGAACGTAACTAAGCCAGTTGTTTCTTACATCGCTGGTGTTACTGCTCCTCCGGGCAAGCGTATGGGTCACGCTGGTGCAATCATCGCAGGCGGTAAAGGTACTGCTGACGAGAAATTCAAAGCACTAGAAGACGCAGGCGTTAAGACTGTACGTTCACTTGCTGAAATCGGCAAGGCGCTTCGCGAAACTACAGGTTGGTAAGCTAACGCTTATTAATACGTTTAAAAGCCCGCTTTAAGCGGGCTTTTTTATACCTGTATGAAACACGCATTGCTTTAAATTGCTTGCAAACGTATTCACCTTGTTAAGGTGACGTTTATAAGTACTCTATTTTTATCAACCAAATAAATGAAGATAATTCTAATGAAAAAAACTGCGTTAGCTTGTTTCGCTTCCCTGCTGTCATGCTCAACGATAGCTGATGAATACCTGACTTTTTTTATGGCGGGGCAATCCAATATGGATGGCTATGGGTACGTTTCTGAACTTCCAAGCGACTTAGTAAAAGAACAAGACGTAATGATTTTTCATGGTAATGGGGTTTTCGACAATCAAGACAACGGCGGCGTAGGGAAGTGGGACAAACTTAAACCTGGCCACGGTACAGGTTTTAAATCGGATGGCAAAAGCAATACGCTTTCAGAGCGATTCGGAGCAGAGTTAACCTTTGCCAAAGCAATACAGCAGCAATATCCAAATAAAAAAATAGCCATTATAAAATATGCGGTTGGTGGAACTGGCCTTGCACTTAATACAGGTTACAGTAACTGGTACCCGAATTTTACTAAGGGTAACGGCTTCAATCAGTACGATTTTGCACTAGAGACAATTAACAACGCCTATGCGGTTAGTGATATCAATGGCGATGGCAAGTCAGACACGTTAAAACCTATGGGTATTATTTGGATGCAAGGTGAAGCCGATGCACACGCAAGTGAAGCGTCAGCCAATGCATACCTTACCAATTAACAACTATGATGAACTTGTTCCGTGCTGCACTTAGGGAAGATGATTTGCCTGTGGTTATCGGTAAAATCACCGATTCCGAAATGAGCGAAGAAGATATTATGCCTTACATCCATCGGGTGCACTTAGCACAGCAACTTTTTGTTGAATCAGATAACTGCGCTACTTATATGTCTAATTCTGATACCTATACCTACGGTGATGATCCTTGGCACTATACGAGTAAGAGTTTTATACAAATGGGGAAGGACTTTGCTTTATCGTATAAACAGAATGCTCAGACCTGCAGGACTTTTAAACGTTAGTAATTATTAGACAACCAAATTTCGCTAATAATATGGGGCTTTGCACTTCACGACGTTTAGTTTTTCGAAAATTTATTCCTCTTATGAATATTTCTCTTATAGTTTATTGTATTTCATTAGCTATCTGGAAATAGCCCCTGACCCTGCCACCACAATTTCTCTATTTTGCCCCTCAACGTAATGATCTCGTATTCGCGCAAGCGTTACAATGCTGTCATGTCCGAACGAACGTTATTTGGCAAAAAAACATCTCAGTCAAAGCCTGATGTGAAATTATATTTCATAAATATTTTACAATTTCACGGTTTTATTGGCTATATGTCGTAATGTTACGTTACTTTTCATCCTGCACTTGTTAATACTGTGTTGCATAAATTTTATTGAATACGTATGCAGGCAATTGTGCAAGACGTGTGTCCTCTATAGGATTAGCCCACATGATGTATTGTCATTTTCTTGTCATAAGAATAACAAAAAGACAACAACTATAACCGTATGGGACACCCGTTTTATGAAACAATTTAAACCCAACCTAATTAAAGCTGCACTTATTTCTGGCGGAATGGCGTTTGGTAGTGCACCTGCACTAGCTCAAGAAGCAAACACTGATTCTGTTGATGAAGCCAGTCTTGAAGTTATTCAAGTAAGCGGTATTCGCGGCAGTCTGCAGCGTGCTCAGGCAATTAAAATGGATAACACGTCAATTGTAGAAGCGTTATCTGCTGAAGACATTGGTAAGCTTCCAGACACAAGTATTGCTGAGTCAATCGCTCGTCTTCCAGGTTTAGCTGGTGAACGCCGTAACGGTCGTACTAGCGGTATCTCTGTTCGTGGTTTCAACGAAAACTATGTGGGTACTACGCTAAACGGTCGCGAGCTATTAGGTATGGGCGATAACCGTGGTGTCGAGTTTGACCTTTACCCTACGGAAATTGTTTCAAATATCTTAGTTTATAAAACACCTGAAGCTGGCCTAATGACTCAGGGTATTGGTGGTACTGTTGATATTCAAACTGTTAGCCCACTCAGTGCGCAAAAAACGGTAACAATCAACGGTACGTATGAAGCAAACCAAGAAGAAGCCGGTAACCCTGATTTTGATAATAAAGGTCATCGCTTATCTTTTAACTACGTAGATCAATTCGCTGACGACAAACTTGGTGTAGCGTTAGTCATCGCAGATATGGAATCACCACGTCAAGAACAGTATTTCCGTGGATGGGGATATGCAAATGCTAACCCAGCGAACGCTGCTGAAGGGGTTGAAGTTCCTGAAGGAACAGTGATTCTTGGTGGTCATGATTCATTTACGCGTTCAGCTATGTTAGAACGCACATCTGTTGCCGGTGTAATTGAATATGCACCTACAGATAATTTAAAGATTCAGTTCGATGCCCTTTACATTGATTTTGAAGAAAATGATGCACGCCGTGGCGTTGAAGAAGGTGGCGCAGAGTGGGGAACCGGTGCTTACACAATCACTGGTGTTGAAGACGGTCTAGTAACGTCAGGTTACTACGATGGTTTTCTATCTGTAATTCGAAACGATGCTCGTCAACAAGAAGCTGAACTTACTACCTTTGGTCTAAATGTTGAGTACGTTATCAATGATAACTGGACAGCAACGTTAGACATATCTATGGGTGAAGTGGACAAAACTATCACTGATATCGAAAGTTACTCAGGTGTAGGTCGTGCAGGAATTGACGGTCGCCCGCTTACTCCACGCGCATGGACAATGACATCTACTGGTGCAGTATACAGCGACCATCCTACTTTGGACGGTGTCGATTTAACAGATCCTAACTCAATCTATCTAGCTGGACCGCAAGCTTGGGGTGGTTCACTAACTCCAGTAGAGCGCTTCAGAAACGTAGAAGGTTTTGGGCCTAATACAGCACAGGACGGTTTCGTTAATGAGCCGATTTTTGAAGAGACACTAGATGCTGTTCGTCTTGACCTTGAGGGTTTTGTTGAATGGGGTGTATTCACTAAGTTGACTGCCGGTGTTAACTATCAAGAGCGCGAAAAGTCTAAAGACAATAACGGTGCTTATTTAACGTCGCCACAATGGCCAAACCAAGAACTGGTTCCAAACCCTATTGGTACAGCGGATTTAAGCCACATTGGTATCGATGGCGTAATTGCATACGATGGCCTTGGTTTGTACAGAAGCGGCTACTACATCGAGACAGAAGCGGAACTATTTGAAAATGGTCGCTTTGGTGACTCTTACACTATCTCAGAAGATATTCTAACTGCATATGCAAAATTAGACATTGAAACTGAAATTGGCGACGTACTGGTATTCGGTAATCTTGGGCTACAGGTTGTTAATGTTGACCAAGCAGGTACTGGTTTTAACACCACTACTGGACCAACAGGATTTACTGCGGTTACTCCAGTATCGGATGGCGACTCTTACACTGACGTATTGCCAACATTGAACCTGAGCTTCGAAATTGCTGAGAACCAGTTTATTCGTACTGCTTTAGGGAAAGTGATTAGCCGTCCTCGTATGGATGACATGCGCCCGAATAACACAGTAAGCTTTACCTTTAACGACCAGCAGATTACTTCAACAAATGTTGCTAATGGCCCATGGTCTGCAAGCGCGGGTAATGCACGTCTTAGACCGCTCGAAGCGAACCAGTTTGATATTGCTTACGAAAATTACTTCGCAGACTCAGGTTACTTTGCTGCTAGTTTCTTCTATAAAGACCTGACTAACTGGCACGTAGCAGGCCAGACTGTTGGCGACTTTAGTGAGTCTTACATTGAAGGTTTCCACCAAACGTCTGGTGAAACTGACATCAATGGTGATGAGGTACTTGATGAAAACGATATCGTACCACCAGGTACATTTAACGGAATTGTGAGCTTCCGTGAAGATGGACTTGAAGGGTTTGTACGTGGCTGGGAGCTTCAAGGTAGTCTACCGTTTGACATGATCCACGATTCACTAGAAGGGTTTGGCGTGTTTGCAAGTGCAACGTTCCTTGATGGTGAGTTAGAAAATGGTGAAGCGGTACCAGGTTTATCTGAAGAGACTTACTCACTAACCGCTTTCTATGAAAGCAATGGTTTTGAAATTCGTGTGTCTGGAACTAAGCGTG
Organism: Alteromonas sp. KUL150; assembly: GCF_009811475.1. Lineage (NCBI taxonomy): Bacteria > Pseudomonadati > Pseudomonadota > Gammaproteobacteria > Alteromonadales > Alteromonadaceae > Alteromonas > Alteromonas sp. KUL150. Next base: position 20,409 of record NZ_BLIJ01000072.1, on the reverse strand, counting down.
ATGCGTTTGCTACAGAAACTCGTGCCATCAGCCTTTCTCTAGCACCTATCGAAGATAACGGTGTTAAACAGATAGATGCGCAGATTGGCTATGATTTCAGTGAGTCTGGAATTGAGTATCTTGAAGGGCTTCGTGTTACGCTTCAAGGTCAAAACCTGACTGACGAGCCTACTGTTCGTGTTAACCCAGGTGACAGTCGTCAAATTACTGAGTACCAAAGCTACGGACGTAACTTCCTACTTGGTTTCAACTACACGTTCTAAATAGCTATCTGCCGCTTGTTGTTAACAAGCGGCAGATAAAGAATGTTGTAAATGAGACGCTAGTCAATATTATGAAATTTCAAAGCCCCAAAACTGTAATATGTGTTGGGGCTTTTTGTTGTATAGCAATACAGGTCGTGTTATCAAAGTGTGGTAGGTCAGCGGTGTAGAGTGATGGCAGAAAATATGTACGATAAAGCTGTAAAAAAGGTAGTAGTGGTTGGCGGTGGAACTGCAGGGTGGATCTCTGCAGCAGTCATCAAGCGCTTAATTGGTACAGACTTAACAGTTACTTTGGTTGAATCTGAAGACATTGGAACAGTCGGAGTAGGCGAGGCGACAATACCTCCTATTATTACGTTAAATAATGTTCTCGGTATAGATGAAAAGGAATTCTTACGAGAAACCAATGCCACGATGAAGCTTGCCATCAAGTTCGAAAATTGGCGGGTAAAAGGCGAGGATTATTTTCATACCTTCGGCGCAGCTGGAAAAAGTTACGCTTTCTGTCATTTTCATCACTATTTTAAACGTGCACAAAAACTAGGGCTTACCGACTCAATCTGGGAATACGATTTGAACTACCTTGCCTGCAAAGCGGGTAAATTTGCTCATATAAAATCTCCAGATCCAATTATAGAAATGCCTTATGCTTACCATTTCGATGCGTCGCTTTATGCGCGCTTCTTACGCAAAAAGTGTGAAGCAATGGGAGTAACTCGTAAAGAGGGCATTATTCATGATGTCACGCAAGATAGTGAGAGCGACTTCATCACAGGGGTAACGTTGAAAGACGGTGAACATATTGAAGGCGATTTATTTATTGACTGTTCAGGCTTTAAAGGCCTTCTTACCCAGCAAACGTTGAACACAGGCTATGAGGATTGGTCTCACTGGCTACCTTGCGATCGCGCTGTTGCTATTCCTTCAGAGCGACTAGAAAAAACCTTACTTTACACTCGCTCCATAGCACACTCTGCCGGCTGGCAATGGCGTATTCCACTTCAACACCGTAACGGTAATGGCCTTGTGTATAGCAGTAACTATTATACTGACGAGCAAGCACTTGATATATTGTCGAATAACCTAGACACCAAACCACTGGCCGATCCTAATTTTATTCGTTTTAAGACTGGAAGAAGACGCAAGCAGTGGAATAAGAACGTGATCGCCGTTGGGCTCTCAAGCGGTTTTCTTGAACCTCTTGAGTCAACCAGTATTCACCTTATTCAATCTGCCGTGGTTAGGCTTATCCATTTATTCCCACACGAAGGTTTCAAGCAACGTCAAATTGATGAGTATAATAAGCAATCAAAGACCGAGTACGAACAAATACGTGACTTCATTATTTTGCATTATCACGTGAATGAAAGAACTGACTCGCACTTCTGGAAAGACTTACGAGAAATGGATGTACCTGATAGCTTAACGCATAAAATCGAGCTATTCAGAGAGTCTGGTAATTTATTCAGAGAACAAAATGACTTGTTCCTTGAAAGTTCTTGGCTACAAGTACTGATGGGGCAAGGTATAGCACAAGGTGATTACCATCCTCTGGCAAACGCATTGTCTGAGCAAAAACTGCAAGAGTTGATGCAAAATATTAAACGTATTAAGAATGAACCCATCGGAAAAATTGCTACTCATGATGACTTCTTGAAGCAGTTTTGTGGTTAGCCGTTTAGCATGAATGAACCAATGAACATTGTTATTGCCGGGGGCGGAACTGCCGGCTGGATGGCGGCTAATTATTTTGCACATAAATGGCCCTCGGACAAGGTTAAAGTAACCCTTGTTGAGTCTCCCGATATAGGCATTATTGGTGTAGGCGAGGGTTCTACACCGACATTAAAACGCTTCTTTGAAGAGCTAAAAATTAAAGAAAGTGATTGGATGCCTAAGTGTAATGCAACCTACAAAGTAAGCATTCAGTTTAATGACTGGAGCCCTAGTTCCGGTGTTAAACAGTATCGCCATCCCTTCATATCTCAAACAGATACGTTTACTCAGCGTGCTTTTGAAGTGAACTGCCGTACCCGAAGGTTGGGTCTAGATACTCACGTTAAACCTGAAGACTTTTTATTAAATGGTGTGTTGGCAAAGCAGAACAAGGCGCCGATTACTCCTGATAACTTTCCATTCAGGATGGAATACGGTTACCATTTTGATAGCGCATTGCTAGGCAACTATCTGCGTGATGTTGCGGTTGAAAAAGGCGTTACTCATGTTAGTGCGGTAATTAGTGACGTAGTACTTCATCCTAGCGGAGACATAAGTCACCTTGTAACAGAAAAGGGTAACATTGAGGGAGATTTCTTCGTCGATTGCACCGGGTTTTCTTCCCATCTATTGCAGCAAACCCTAGGTGTTAAGTTCAATTCTTACTCCGATAACTTGTTTAATGACTCTGCGGTAGTATTACCTACACACGCTTACGAAACCATTCCGGTAGAGACACAATCCACAGCACTCTCCAATGGTTGGTGTTGGTCAATACCACTTCAAAACCGCACGGGAAATGGTTATGTCTATAGTGCTTCACATTTATCGAAAGACAAGGCAGAAGAGGAGTTGCGTCGGCATCTTGGACTTGAAAACAACGATGTGGAAGCTAGACATCTTAAAATGAAAGTTGGGCAAGTAGCGCAGCATTGGCAGAAAAACTGTTTAGCATTAGGCCTATCCCAAGGGTTTATAGAACCGCTTGAGGCAACCGCACTTCACCTGGTACAGATTTGTATTGAGTATTTCTCCGATACATTTGAAAAGAGTGGCTTTTCTAGTAAAGGGAGCGCAGCTTACAATGCCTTTGCCAAAGAGCGTTTTGATCGAGTACGAGACTATATCGTCGCGCATTATAAGCTTAATACCCGTGATGACAATGATTATTGGCGAGCGAACAGAAATAACATGGTGCTGTCAGATTCACTCAAGTCATTAATCTCTACATGGTTCCAACGTGAAGATCTCACCAGTGAGATTAATCGTCAGAATATAGGAATGCACTGGGACTCTGTATCATGGCACTGTTTATTTGCTGGATATGGCGCGTTTCCGCCTCTAGAGCAAAATCAACCAGGCCGTGGCGATTTGTACAATGAGCAAAAAATTGAACATTTTATTAAAGGCTGCGCGTTAAATTTTAAACATCATAATAATGTGCTTCAGACACAACAAAGCTAATAATTGCAATCTTGAAAGCCAAGGACGGTTAGCAAGATTGTTATATTTATCTATAAGTAAAAGCGCTGACCTCCTTAACCCCTGCATATAAATAGTATAAAAAACAATAAGTTCTGCACAATGTTTCATTTATGTTTAACAATTGTAAATGAATACGTATGCATAGCATTGCTCCCTTTTTATACAAAGCAGTAGTATTTGGTATTCCATAAGAGGCATTTTTGGGTGTGGTAGTCCTAAAAATGTCGATAATAAACAAGGATGGGACACCAATGAAAAGATTCAAACCCAGCACCATAATGGCGGCGCTTATAAGCAGTGGAGTTGCCTTTAGCGCTTTTCCTCTTTATGCACAAGAGTCACCTGACACCCAAACAGACGAAGTTGAACGACCACAGGAAGATACCTTAGAGCGTATCGAAGTGCGTGGTTTCAGCACTAGCTTGATTCAATCACTTAATCAAAAACGATTCTCCGACACAGTCTCTGAACAGATATCTGCGGACGACCTTGGCGGGCTTCCTGATGTATCTATGGCAGATGCACTCACTCGTTTGCCGGGTATCTCTGCTGTAAGAACTGGAGGACAAGCTGCCCAGATTAACATTCGTGGTTTATCAGGTGACTTCGTGTTTTCTACACTAAACGGAAGAGAACAAGTATCCACCAGCGGAAGTCGCGCCATTGAGTTTGACCAATATCCGTCTGAACTAATTAGTGAGGCAGCGGTTTATAAATCACCCAAGGCGTCGCTTATTGAAGGCGGTATTGCGGGTACGGTAGAACTGAAAACAGCATCACCACTGGCTATTGAAGAGCAGCATAAGTTTAGCGCCAACATGCGCGGTATGTACAACGATAGAGCATCAGAGATAAGCGATGCTACTGAATATGGTCACAGACTGAGCTTTTCCTATCAAGGTAAGTTTTTAGACGATACGTTAGGTGTGTCTTTGGGGTATGCCCGTCTATTCCAACCAAGCGTTTCTACGCAATTTATTGGTTTGGCGTATAACGGTCAGGCAGATGTTGATGGTCTAGAAGGGGATACGGATGGGCCAGCAGATTGCCCAAATTGTGAGCTTATCTCTGAAGGCTTTGAAATGCAGCACAAAGGCGGGGAAGAAACCCGCGACGGTTACGTGGCTGCGTTCGAGTGGGCGCCCATCGATACCTTTACATTAAAAGCTGATGCCTTTATTTCTAAATTTGATTCTGAAGCATTTGCCCGTGGTTTTCGCGTAAAGTTAGGCGGCATTAACGCTGGCATCACCAATCCCGTAGTGGTGAATAATAATGTCATCGGCGGTACTTTTTCACGCACAGACAATAGCTTTACCCGTGTTGAACTCGTTAACGACGACAATCAAGATTTCGACAGTGTAACCAACTTAGGTATTAATGCCAGTTGGGAAATATCACCCGATTTAGCGGTTCAGTTTGATGTATCCCGTTCAAGTGCCGAAAGTGACTTTAGAAACGGTTTGTTATGGTCGCTTGTAGGCGAAGACGCGACAGTAACCAACCCAGTTTTTGATGAAAACGTTCAAATATCGTATTTGCTGAACGGGTTAAATCTGCCTGATATCGGTTTTAATCAAACAGATGCCTTTACTGACTTAGACCGGGTCATGGTGAGTAAGTACGGTATTTATCCGTTTGAAAATAAAGATGAGCTAGATGCATATCGTGTCGACTTCCAGTATTACGTAGACGTACCCATCATTTCTGGTTTCGAATTTGGCTATCGTTATTCAGACCGGGAGTACAACAACGATCGCTCAGTCTTTGAGTACGGAAACGACAGTGCATTTTCAGTGAGCGAGCCGCCGCTTCGGCTAACGTCTGACATGGTCGAGCAAGTTGACTGGAGTGGTGACTTTAGCTACTTCCCAAGTTATCTTTCTGTTGATCTAGACAGTGCACTTAATGCATGGTTTCCAAGCGGTAGGCCTCAGCCTGTTCAAACATGGGGTCCGGGCGCAGCTGGCGTTATTAACGGGCCTGGTACAGGGCCCGCTACAGCATGGACACTGCAAGAAAGCGGAGATGTATTTGAAACGGTAAACTCGGCCTACTTAATGGCTAAGATAAATACCGAAATAGGCAATGTTCCTGTTACGGGAAATGTGGGTGTTCGTTACGTTAAAAGTAAACAGAGCTCAACAACGCTGCAGCGTGCTACCCAGCTAATTCAAGATCTAGAAACAGGCACATCAGTTGAAGTTAGCGACCCTAACGCAGGTGCGCAAAACATTACAGACGATGTTGGGCTTATCAACAATTTTTATCGACCAGCCTTGATAAGCCATGAGTATTCAGACGTACTTCCTTCTATCAATCTAAACTTTAAGCTGACTGATGACACACAGCTTCGCGTTGCAGCAGCAAAAGTAATGGGTAGAGCGCCAATTAACCGTTTTGCGGCAAATGCATCTACTACCATTGAAACGGTTACTGCTTTCCAAGACAGAGATTCAGGTGAAATTACTTTATCGAACCCTACCGCAAGAGTTAGTGGTAATGCCCGTAATAGTCCGTACTTAGAACCGTTTTACGCCACGCAATACGACGTGTCTTGGGAATATTACTTTTCAGATACAGAAGGTGCTTTGGTTATCGCTGGTTTCTACAAAGACATTGAGTCGTTTGTAGAAGACATTGAAATAGAGCCTTATGATTTTGAGGCAAACGGCATTGTTATTCCTGACAACGTTAGCGTTCCGGTATACCTAACCCCTGAGTTTAACGGCCAAGAGGCTGAGCTTGCTCGCGATGAGAACGGCGATCCTATTTTCGTAACCGTTCCTACGGAAAATGGTAGCTACAGTACGGCAGTAAACAACGCTGAGGGCGGTTACATCAGAGGCCTTGAAGTTGCTTATACCCAAATATACAGCATGCTGCCTGGTTTGTGGTCAGGGTTAGGGGTTAGCGCTAGCTATTCTTACACCGAAAGCGAAATTCAGCGCACTCTGGGCGACGGCGTTTACGCAGCAAATTTACCTGGCCTTTCTGAGAACGTAGCGACGCTAACAGTTTTCTGGGAATACGAAGGTTTTGAAACCCGCTTGTCTAGTCGATATCGCGATGCGTTTGTTTCGCAACAGGTAGCAGTAAACGACCAAGTAGTTAACTTTGATGAAGAGTTGGTAATAGATTACCAAGCGTCTTATGAAATTAACGACAATTGGAGTGTACTGTTTCAGGTTAATAATCTAACCGACGAGCCAACTAAGAGCTATTTCGCCTCAGAAGAACAAACCGGCACCATTCAGTACTTTGGCACCCAATATTACCTTGGGATGACATACCAACTATGAAAAACAACATCCTAGGCAATTTATTTAGCGACTCGAAGGAACATTCGGTTGCCAACAATAGCGAAAATATTCAGGAGAATTCTATGTTTACTAAAAAGAGAGTAGTGCGCGCAGCGTTACTTTTAGTAGGCGCTTATACACTTGCAGGATGCGGAGGTTCGGGCGTAGAGTCTGGAACAAACGATTTACTTACCTGTGATGTGCCAAATGTTCCAAACGCAGCAGGAACGGCCTGCGAGCCACCACCGCCTATTCAATGTGACGCGCCATTAGTACCTAACGAAGCAAACGACGCATGTGAAGCTGGCGCCGATCCGAGTCTCCCTGCGCCTGTATTTACCCCGTCATCTAATCAAGCGGTGTTATATTACAATCGCGCTGCGGTAGACGCGGATAATTCTAGTAACGACGCTGCCTACGAAGGTTGGAGGTTACATACTTGGAACAACGACGAGTGCGACGCTTATGCCGACGCCGATACGGATTGGGCAAACGGTCGTATTCATAGCGGCATCGATCCAAATTATGGTGCGTACTGGATCTTAGACCTTAAAGACGATTACGGAAGCTGTCATAACTTCATCATACACAAAGGTACTGATGATGCTGGAAAAGAAATGGGAGGTGGTGACTTCCAAGCCTCGCTTTTACAGGATGATGAAACCTTTGTGCGTATGAACTTTACGCTTTCTGGTGAACCAACGATCTTTGAATTTCCAATTATGTCTCTAGGCCCACAGCCGGTTGATATAGAGGGCTTTGGTGCTCATTGGTTAGATGCGAATACGATTTTATGGGACGTTCCAGAAACCGTTTCGCAAGTGAAACTTCACTACTCAGCACAGGCTGATTTAGAGAGCACGCTAGAAGAGGGTATCAACGGTACTGAATTACCTCTAATGAGTACAACGCTTACCGAAGATCAATCTGCGCGCGCCCCTCACTTGTCTGCCATGCAGGCATGGGAAGGCGAATGGTCAGTTGAAGACGCAAAAACCGTACTCACAACCCAGGCCGTTGTTGGTGGATATGATGCTGATGGCACACTTGTCGCCGCAACAGGTATCCAATTAGCTAATGCTATTGATGCCCTGTACACCTTAGGGGAAGACGATGCTGATGAAGCTCAACTTGGCGGAATCTACACTGACGCAGGTATAATTGCTGCACTGTGGGCACCTACTGCTTCAAATGTTGACCTTTTACTTTATAACGATAACAAGACATTAAACCAACGTATTGAAATGGTTCGTGACGATACCTCAGGTGTTTGGCGCCATGAAGGTGATATGTCGCTTGACCGTCAGCTTTACCGTTATGAAGTTACTGTTTATCACCCGATTACGGGCAAAGTAGAGACACTGCTTGTAACAGACCCATATTCTGTATCACTAAGCACAAACGGCCGTTTCTCGCGCTTTGTAAATCTAGCGGATGATGATTTAAAACCTGAAGGGTGGGATTCTCACACCATCCCTACGGTTGAAAATTACGAAGACGCAGTTATTTACGAAGGCCACATTCGTGATTTTAGTGTACGTGATATGTCGACTTCTGAAGAAAATCGAGGTAAATACCTTGCCTTCACGGAAGAAGGTACAGCGCCGGTCGAACACCTTAAAAAGCTAGTTGAGGCAGGGCTTACCTACTTCCATATCCTTCCAGCGAATGACATCGCAACCATTGACGAAGATTCTACTAAGACCGTTGATTTGTACGATACGGTAGGCAAATTGTGTCGCTTAAACAGCGGTGCGGCAGTGTGTGAAGAAGAAAGCGCAAACGCATTGCTAATCGATGTTTACAATTCTTATGATCCACTATCTGAAGCGGGCAAGGCACAACAGCTTACTAATGATTTGCGGAATCTGGATACGTTCAACTGGGGCTATGACCCTCATCACTTCAACGCGCCGGAAGGAAGTTATGCGTCTAGTGCAGAAGGTGTTGAACGCATAGTAGAAATGCGCGCAATGATTCAGGCTCTTCATGAGATGGGACTTCGTGTTGCACTTGATGTGGTTTACAACCACACCAATGCATCGGGTGTCTTCAGCAAGTCTGTTTTGGACAAAGCAGTTCCGGGTTATTACCACCGTTACGAAGTGGACACTGGCGCGATAGTGCGTGAAACGTGCTGTGATGACACCGAGCCACGCAATGTCATGATGGAAAAATTCATGGAAGATTCACTGCTTATGTGGACTGAACACTATAAGTATGACTCTTTCCGTTTCGATATTATGAGCCAAGCCACAAAAGACACCATGGTGCGCTTGCGTGATGCTGTTCATTCTATTGACGAAGACAATTACTTTTATGGTGAAGGCTGGACCAAAATAGACCGCGGTTATGAGCAGGCGAGTCAGTTGAATATGGCCGGTACTGAGATTGGAACCTACAACGATCGCATTCGTGAAGCAATTCGCCAGGGCGCCATTTTCAGACCAGAAGATGACGGGCTGTTAAGTGCACAAGACCGTGTGAAAATGGGCATGATTGGCACGTTGAAAGACTATGTTTTAGAAACGTCTTCAGGCAGTGCTGGTGCAACAAGTAACTTGGGTGGCTATGCTGAAGACCCAGCAGATATCATTAACTACGTGTCAAAGCATGATAATGAAACCTTGTGGGACCAATTAAACTATACGCTTCCGCAAGATATCACCCTAGAGCAGCGGGTTCGTGCACAAAACGTAGCTATGGGTATCAACCTTGTATCTCAAGGCATTCCATTTTTACAAATGGGCGGCGACATGCTTCGTTCTAAATCAATGGACAGAAATACCTACGACTCTGGTGACTGGTTTAACTATGTAGACTTCACATACGAGACCAACAACTGGAATGTAGGATTACCGCTAGAACAGGACAATGAAGCTCGTTGGGAAGAAATGGGTGAGTTTATTTATAGTCCGAACCGCGCTGCGTCGATGGCAGATATCATGTTCGCCTCAGACGTGTTTGCAGAGTTGCTAAACATTCGTATGACAAGTCCATTGTTTAGATTGACCACCGCTGAAGACATTGTCGATCGTATTGGTTTCCACAATATCGGTGAGCGCCAGCAGCGAGGCCTCATTGCGATGAGCATTGATGACGGCATTTCTGACAACAGCGAAGAGCCGCGTCAAGACTTAGACACGATGAATGATGCGGTAATGGTACTGGTAAACTCGGGTTACGAAGAGAAATCTATCACGGTTAACACAGCAACTGGCTTTTCCCTTCACGCTACCCAAATGAACTCAGTTGATGCTGCGGTACGCGGAGCAAGCTTTGTTGAGGGCGAAGAGGGTAACGGTACCTTTACCGTTCCTGCGCTTACCATTGCCGTGTTTGTTAAACCACAATCTGGCGCCCAAGGTTATGGTCTTTCAGCGTTTGCTACGTCCGGGGCACCTGACGTTGTCCCTTACGGTGACACCATTGCTTACCTTCGTGGAGACATGAATGGTTGGTCTACTAATGACGCGTTTACGTATCAGGGTGATGGTAAATACACGGTTACTGCTGTGCTAGAAGGCGGTGTAACTTATGGGTTCAAGTTCGCGTCTGAAGATTGGAGTACCGTTAACTTTGGCGCTGCAGATGGCGAAGGAGGTGCGGTAATTGCGGGTGAAGAAAAGGTTCTTGCGCGCACTAATACCAATCTTTCATTTACGCCAGCAACGAGCGCAACATATTTGTTCACTGTTGATGCGTCTGACAGTGAAGCGCCGATCTTAATGATTGAGAACGAGGAGCCCTTCGTTGGTACACCTGTGTATCTTCGTGGTGCAATGAACGGTTGGGGGACAGACGAGGAGTTCACTTATCAAGGTGGTCGTATCTATACCTTTGCTCGAGATATTGAGCCTGGTACGTATGAGTTCAAAGTTGCATCTGAAGAATGGAGTACAGTAAATTTTGGTGCTATGTCTGCCGATGATGCCGATCGTAATTTAGCGCCAGGTCAAACTCTTGGGTTGGCTGCGACTAACGATAACCTTGTTCTAAACATTGAAACTGCTGATCGCTATGTGTTTGTGTTCAATGTGACTGACTTGGACGCCCCTACCATTGGTGTATTTAAAGAAGCGTTTTGGGGAGACACCCAAGTTTATATCCGCGGTGGTATGAACGGTTGGAGCGCAGTAGATATGTTTGAATACCAAGGAGAAGGTGTTTACACAGCTAACATTGAGTTGAGCGCAGGTAGCATCGAGTTCAAAGTTGCCTCTGAAGATTGGTCGACGGTAAACCTGGGTAATCCTAATGATGCCGCGAGTAACATTGTAACGCCTGGAGAACCTAAAATACTTGGAGCAAGCAATAACAATCTTATGATTGAAATTCCAGAATCAGGCCTTTATGAGTTCATGGTCTCAGGGCCTGATGGTAATGCTCCCACGTTAACGGTTACCAGAAAATAATCGTCTAAAGTAACACAACGTCGGTTTCTACTAACCGATTTAATAAAAACCGCGACCTGGTTCGCGGTTTTTTTTACAGCGCCTAATTTTTTGGCATATCTCTTGATTCTTTGAAAGTGTATGGCGTATAAATGTGGTCGTACCAGATGGTTGGCGTATTTCGTAAGGAGATGAAAACATGAAAAAGGCATTAGTAGTAGAAGGTGGTGCGATGCGGGGAATTTTTGCTGCTGGGGTGCTCGATAAGCTCATGGAACATGATTATCACCCTTTCGATTTTACACTCGGGGTCTCAGCAGGAGCGACTAATCTTTCTACCTATGTGTCGAAAATGCATGGGCTAAGTAAGACAATCATTACTCAATACGCAACAAAACGTGAATTCTTTAGTCCGCTTCGTTTCATCAAAGGCGGCCATATGACAGATGTCCATTGGTTGTGGCACCATTCAAAGCAATCGATGAATATTCCCGCTCCCGGTGAAAAGAGCAGTATGCCGCTTTATGTGGGAATAACAAATGCTGAGACAGGTGAGTGCGAATATATTCAAGCTACCAAAGATAACGTAGATGATCTTATGGTGGCCTCGTGTGCACTACCTACTGCATACAGAGACGAAATTTCAATAAATGGCGTTCGCTATTTAGATGGTGGTGTGGCTGATGCGATCCCCGCAATTCAAGCATATAAGATGGGGGCGAGGGATATTACTGTGATCCTTTCTCAGCCTCTAGGCTTCACCAAACCCGAAGTAAAGTCCGTTTGGTTAATGCAGAAAATGTATGGAAACCAGCCTGCCATACTAGACAAGATGCTTCAGCGAGCCACCATCTACAACGAAACCCTCGATTTTCTGAATAATCCACCTGAAGATTGTAAGGTTCGCGTGATTGCACCCGATGAAGCGTTCTGTGTAAAGCGCTTAACAATGGATAAGAAAAAGCTACTAAGAGGTTATGGTCAAGGAAGGCGAATGGCTAGACGCTATCTTAAAGCCGTTAAAAATACAATTGACGCCAACACCCGTAAATCTGCATAACGATAATTCAATAGAAGCATATGCGTGTGTGTATGCTTTTCGCAACATCTGCGCCTATAGTTAGAAATAAAAGAGACAGCTCTGACTGTGGTCTAGAAAATATAACGATTACAGCAGTTTACTGTGTTACAAATAGGCAACACTTTAATGGCTTGGGCCTTATCACTTTCTCCTTCTTTTTAAAAAATACTAACTGTAAAAAAGTTAATAAACGTTAAGTGTATTGATAATTTTCAATCTCTGAGAAGTATCATTGTTATTCTCCGTTCTTAACTAGCTGAAATATCATAACTTTCACTTTTTTCTATGATGTATCTGTAAACTTTGCAGGTAATGTGCAATATTTTCACGGTTATGGTGCACAAATTGCTACCATTTATTTGTCGATAGTTATACAACATAATACGCAAAAAGCTAAAGCGCATATCAGAAACGGTAAATAAGAGTTCACATATACTAAAAAAAGATAAAAGTAAAATCGGCGCTATTTGTCTAAAACTTGCGGCTTTTTGAATGCAAAACAAGATGTTTTGATTGAATAAAAAATAGTCGGCAACGAAAAATCTTACATTGAAATGTATATTAATTAATACTTAAGGCTATTTTTTGGTTTCGCATATAGCAGCTACTTGTCGTTCGTGTCAGTATCCGAAAATAGAAAAAAACAAATAAAAATAAAACGTGAATATAGCAAAACAAAAAATTTCAATCGGGCTTGTAAACCCAAAAAATCCGGTAAATGTCGCTTCGATATTGCGCGCGGCGGGCTGCTATGGTGTCGCCAGTGTTTTTTACACTGGTGAGCGTTATCGTTTTGCGAAAGACTTCAATGCGGACACAAAAGCGTTCCACAAGGTTATTCCTACTGTGGGCGTAGATTGCCTGCGTGATGTTGTACCTGAAGGTGCGTCAGTAGTAGCGGTTGAATTAGTCGAAGGCGCAACACCTTTACCTTCGTTTAATCACCCAGAAAATGCATTTTACTTGCTCGGTCCAGAAGACGGAAGTATTGGCGAAGACGTGCTGTCATGGTGCGACCATGTTGTATATGTGCCAACTTATTCCTGTATGAACTTGGCGGCAACAGCCAATGTCTTGCTTTATGACCGACTAGCAAAGTCTGAATATATAAGCGGGGATGCGCTTATCAGACAGAGTAGAGATACCAATAATAAAACAAAAATTAGATAGACGTTAACCAAAGGCTGTCGTTGCGACCAGGAAGTTACCCACAGGCCTAATAATAATATCCAATATCAGGGGAGCTTTGTGTTGAAAACAAGAGCAATGAACACGGTTCGTGCTTTAAATAGCACCGTGTCAGATAAACTGAGACAACTGCCACGTCAGTTTACACGATTATTAACTCGTCCACTTTCACTTGAAGAAAGCATTTCCAATTTCTTCTTTAGCCGTTATGAACTCGTGATTGCTAACGAAGAGAATGAGAAGCAGGTAAGTTATAAAACCCGTCATAAAGTGTATTGTGAAGAAATGAAGTTTGAGAAACAAAATGCGACGGCGCTAGAAAAAGATAAGTACGATGATCGTGCCATTAATTGTTATATAAAGCACAGGCCTACAGGAGAGTGTGCTGGCACGATTAGATTAGTTTTACCTACGGAGGCTGGGCTTTCACTTCCTCTTGAAGAGAAATGTGCTGAAGCGTTTGAAAACGGAGCGTTGTTACCCTCTAATCTCGACCCTCAGACGGTATGTGAGATATCAAGGCTAGCTATCCCACGAGAGTTCAGAGTGCGTCAAATGCGTACAAAAATTTTGCCTGCTGAAAAGCTAGAAAAAATTAAACAGAAAAAAAGCACGCCCTTTAACGTAGAGCATTTTCCTTACCTTTCCATCGCACTTTACTTAATGGCAACGAGTGTTTGCCAACACCTTGATGTTAAGCATGCTTACGTACTTATGGAGCCGAAACTTGCCAGAAGGATGAAAGCTTTCGGGATTAACTTTAATCCAGTAGGGGATGCCGTAGATTTCAAGGGCAAACGTGTTCCATACAGAGTGGCACCTTCTGTCCTGATAACTGAATTAGCCAAACCACTGCAAGGTTTTTACGAAGCCATACACAAAGGGCTTCATGCTAAGCTCCAGGCTATTAGTGAGGTATCAACGCCAACTGTTCACACAGTACAACATACGCAAAAACCTCTGCGTATAGCGCAAGCTGCCTAGTGCGCTGTTGACGTTAGTTCAAACGGGCCGCCCTTACAGGCGGCTTTTTTATGTTTGAATACGTATGCATGTTTTTTAACATACATTTAACGCGTATCCTGTTGGCATTGCTTATTTTTTACAGTGAATACTATGCCAAATACAAAGTTGGGTTTTTGTCTTAAGCCTTTGTCCGTTGCTATACTTTCATTAGGTTTAGTTGCGTGTTCTGGGCCGTCATCTTCTGTAGGTAGTCAGAAGGTTGAGGGCAAACAGAATCAGTCTTTAACATCAAGTCAAAGTCGTGATATGTCACCGGTTACAGATAACATTGACAGGCAAGGTAAGCCCGTTGTTTACCAAGTTTTTACTCGATTATTTGGAAATACAAATTCAAATAACGAACCTTGGGGCACGATTGAAAAAAATGGCGTAGGCAAATTTAGTGATTTCACGCCACAAGCACTCAGCGCCATAAAGTCCTTGGGCACAAGCCATATTTGGTATACCGGTGTGCCACACCATGCAGTTATTAATGACTACACAAACTACGGCATATCAAACGATGACCCTGATGTTGTAAAAGGCCGCGCGGGTTCTCCCTATGCAGTTAAAGATTATTACAACGTAAATCCAGATCTTGCCGATAACCCTAAAAAACGATTAGAAGAGTTCGAAGCGTTAATTGAAAGGACGCATGCTGCGGGAATGAAAGTAATCATAGACATTGTGCCTAACCATGTTGCCCGTGATTACCACTCGCTCTCAGCGCCAGAAGGTGTGAGCGATTTTGGCGCTAACGATGACACTAATGTGGAATATGCCCGAGACAACAACTTCTACTATGTAGTGGGCGAGGCTTTTCAGGTGCCCAAAGCTGAAGGTTACCAACCCTTGGGCGGTGAAATTCATCCATTATCTGATGGTAAGTTCGATGAGTATCCAGCTAAGTGGACGGGCAATGGCGCTCGTGCGGCCCAGCCAGATATAAATGACTGGTATGAAACAGTTAAGGTAAATTATGGTGTTAAGCCAGACGGCACTTATGATTTCCCGGTTTTGCCTGATGAATACAGCAAAAAAACGTACGAAGAGCACGCAGCGTTTTGGGACGGTAAAGATCTCCCTGACTCGTGGTACAAATTCAGAGATATCGCTCACTATTGGATTGATAAGGGCGTTGACGGCTTCCGTTACGATATGGCGGAAATGGTTCCAGTAGAGTTTTGGTCTTTTTTAAATAGCAGCATTAAGCAGAGGACGCCTGATGCGTTTTTGCTGGCAGAAGTTTACCAGCCAGATAAATATCGCGCTTATATCCAAAAAGGAAAAATGGATTACCTTTACGATAAAGTAGGCTTCTACGATACATTGAAAGCTATCATGCAGGGCAAGGGCGAAGTCAGCGACCTGGTTGCTGTTCATAAGGAAATCAGTGATATTGCGCCACATATGCTGCACTTTTTGGAAAACCACGACGAACAACGTATTGCTAGCCCTGACTTTACTGGAAGTGCTGAAAAAGGTAAGCCAGCGCTTGCGGTGAGTGCGCTAATCAGTAGTTCACCTACACTTCTTTATTTTGGTCAGGACGTGGGCGAAGACGGTAGCGAAGAAACAGGGTTTGGCGACCCAACACGCACATCAATTTTTGATTACGTGGGTGTTCCTGCCCATCAGCGTTTTATGAACGGTGGCAAATTTGATGGCGGGAAGTCGACCGAAAGTGAAAAAGAGTTGCATAACTTCTACAAAGACGTGATGACTATTGCTGCCACTCATCCGGCAATTACAGGTAAATATCAGAGCCTTCATGCGCTGAATTTAGACGTAAGCAACTCAACCTATTCTGAAAAGCAGTTTGCGTTCGCACGAGTTAAAGATGAGCATGGGTTATTGGTAATTTCTAATTTCGATGAAAATCCTACCGGTTTAATTAACCTCATTGTTCCCTCAGATTTTGTTGGTGGTAGAGATGAAAGTAGTGAGGTTAAAGCCTTACTTTCCCATGACGCTCTAAACTTAGAAAAAGATGGCGTTAACTATCAAACAACATTGTCATTAGATGGATTAGAAACCAAGGTTTTTGCCTTCTAAATTTTCCCTTATTTACTGACACAGTAATTAAGGACTTGCTTAAACTTTGTATACGCGTGGCACCATATATTTTTCTATGGAGTCTCGTGAATACGTATGCAGACCATTGGTCAGTCAGCGCTAGCAAGGTAGTATCTCCCCATTACTTTATCTTTAACGTATTTTTAACATCGGTGTTAATGTGTTCAAAACTAACCGCCTAAGCAATGCTATCCACCTAAAGCGTAAGAACCCACTTTTACTGTTTGTAGGCTGTGCCTTGTCACTTCACACAGTCTCTGTTTTTGCATCACAGCAGGAACATATTAACGTCTATCCGCCTAACTGGTGGGTAGGTATGCAGCATCCTGAAGTAGAGCTGATGATTGCAGGAGAGGATGTAGCCGACGACAAGGTTTCTGTTGCCAAAGGTAGTGTGAGAATAACAAAGTCAACGGCACTTGATAGCGATAATTACCTGTTCGTTACATTAGATACTTCAGCTGCAAAAGCGCAAGAGCTTGTAATGACGTTAACCGATGATGACGGTAGCAAACGAGATATTCGTTACACATTGAAAATGCGTAAAGATGCGTCCGCGGAAAGAAAAGGATTTGGCCCAGAAGACGCCATTTACTTAATTACGCCAGACCGCTTTGCCAATGGTAACCTAAACAATGACAACGTAGATGGTTATAAAGACAAGGCTGACAGGTCATTCAAAGGAGGCCGTCATGGTGGCGATATTAAAGGAATCGCAGAAAATATCGACTATATAAAAGAGATGGGTTTTACCCAGATATGGACGATGCCAATGCTTGAAAATGCCATGGAGAAATACAGTTATCATGGCTATTCGACAACAGATTACTACAACATCGATCCACGCTTCGGCTCTAATCAAGAATTTATCGCGCTTAGTCAGAAAGCCAACGAGCATGGGATTGGGGTGATCATGGACATGGTGCTCAATCACATAGGAAGCAATCACGCTTGGATGGAAGATATGCCCTCATCTGATTGGATAAACAACAACGGCAAGTTCGTAGGCACTACACACAAAAGGGAGTCTCTTCACGACCCGCATGCTATAGAAAGCGATATAAAGGGCTTTAGTGACGGTTGGTTTGTGCCCACCATGCCCGATTTGAACCAGCGCAATCCGCACCTGGCTAACTACCTTATTCAAAATGCCATTTGGTGGGTGGAAACAGCAAATCTAAGCGGTATTCGCGTAGATACTTATTCGTACCCTGATAAAGCGTTTTTAAGTCAGTGGACTAATCGAATCATGGACGAGTATCCGAAATTCAATATTGTGGGAGAAGAGTGGTCAGTAAACACTGCCATTACAGCCTATTGGCAAGCGGGAAGTCAGCGCCACGACAACTATGACAGTGCGCTGCCGTCTGTTATGGATTTCCCTTTGCAGGCCGCAGTGGTTGAGGCACTGAATAACGATGAAAGCTGGAACTCTGGCTTTATAAGCGTGTACGAAACGTTAGCGAGCGATTTCTTATACGGCGACCCAAATAATCTTGTTATTTTTCCAGACAACCATGACATGAGCAGGATCTATACTCAGCTTGGGCATGATAAAGAAAAATGGAATATGGCAATGACGCTGTTGCTCACCACCCGTGGTATTCCGCAGGTATTCTATGGAACCGAAATTTTAATGGGCAACGAGGGAAGCGACGATCACGGCATCATTCGTTCTGATTTCCCGGGCGGGTGGCCATCAGACAGTGAAAAGAATGCCTTTACTGGTAAAGGGCTTTCGGATGACGAACGTTGGGCACAAGAGCGTATTAAAGCCCTATTAGGACTTCGTCAATCTCATCCTGAATTATTTAAAGGCGAGTTGAAACACTATGCGCCTGTTGACGGTGTTTACACTTATTTTCGCGTAGCGAGTGAATCAACTGATTCTCTAGCCGGATTTCCAGCCAACTCATCAGCCAAAAAGCTTATGGTTGTGCTTAATAAGCAGCCTGTAAATTTGAAATTAACAAAGTACGCAAAGATGTTCGGTGCCAATGCTTCATTAAGACGTGTAAGTGACGGTGTAATCTTCAAAGCGTCTGATACCATAAGCCTTTCGGCAATGTCGGCAAATGTTTTCATTGTGCAATAGCCGTATTAATCAAATAAAACTATAAAAAGAGCAACATATGCAAACAACTCAACCACGCCTTTCTTTTTGGCAAATATGGAACGTCAGCTTTGGCTTTCTGGGTGTTCAATTTGGGTTTGCACTGCAAAATGCAAACGTCAGTCGTATCCTGTCCGACTTGGGAGCAGACCTTCATTCTCTATCTTTATTTTGGCTTGTAGCGCCAATCATGGGGTTGATAGTACAACCTATCGTAGGGTCGGCATCCGATAGAACATGGAATCGGCTTGGTCGACGCCGACCGTTTATCTTAGCCGGCGCTATTGCAGCCGTGCTCGGCATGATCTTGTTGCCAAACGCCCCCATTTTTGTTGCATTTTTAGCGCCTATGCTGATGGGCGCATTGATGGTTGCACTTATGGATGCGTCGTTTAACGTTTGCTTTCAACCGTTTCGTTCGCTGGTATCGGACATGGTTCCGCCTTCACAACGCAACGTTGGCTATTCAATTCAGTCGCTACTCATCAACATTGGTGCGGTGATAGGCTCTATACTGCCATTTGTGCTAACCAATGTAGTTGGTTTAGAAAATACTGCGCAAATGGGCGAAGTTGCGCCTTCTGTAGTGTGGGCTTTTTATATCGGTGCCACTGTGCTGCTTGGTACGGTAATTTGGACGGTAGTTCGTACAAAAGAGTACGCACCAGAGGAATACAATCGTTACAAAGGGCTCACTGATGAGGAGCCAGTGCACGAAAAAACGTCCAAAGCGCCGCTAGGTCAGCGTTTAAGCGAATTTTTCCGTCTGGTGAGGGATATGCCAAAAACCATGAAGCAGCTTGCAGTTGTGCAGTTTTTCTCTTGGTTTGCACTTTTTATTATGTGGGTTTATACCACGCCTGCCATTACACAGCACATTTGGAATGTAGATAAGCAGTGGTTTGATCCAGCTTATATTGCTGCTGCCCCTATGGTTCCTGAAACCATTATCATGGCCAAAGGTGCTGCTGGCGACTGGGTTGGGATCTTGTTCGCCGCATATTCGGTGTTTGCGGCTATCTTTTCTATATTTCTTGCCAAATTGGCTGATAAGTTCGGTCGAAAAACGGTGTATGCCAGTTCATTAGCCCTAGGCGGCCTTAGCTATGTAAGCTTCTTACTATTCCAAGACCTGACAATGGTGAACGTAAACTTATTAATCACTGAAGTTACAGTGCCTTTAGGCGCGGTAAAATTACTTATTCCTATGATAGGTGTGGGTATTGCGTGGGCAGCGATCCTCGCTATGCCTTACGCCATGTTAGCGGGTGCATTGCCTGCTAATAAAACCGGTGTGTATATGGGAATTTTTAATTTTACCGTTGCTGCGCCACAAATTGTGTCGGGTTTGACAGCGGGCTGGATTCTAAGCAGCGTATTTGATAACGATGCTAAATACATCATCGTTGTAGCGGGCGTTTCCATGTTGATTGGCGCTGCGTCAGTATTCTTTGTAAAGGAAGCTGACAAACAAGAACTTGAAGCCGCACAAGGAGCTTAATTATGTCTTTTAATCGCACTGCAGTTGCTTTAACTGTTGCCGGAATATTTTGTACGGCGTGCACGAGCACATCGGCCCCCAAGATTGGCAGTACTGAAAATACCGACAATTTCGACGTTGTGGGTACGAGTAACCCGTTCGCGAGTGAAGCGGTTTATTTTGTAGTTACCGATAGATTTGTTGACGGTGACCCTAACAATAACCATGAAAGTCAGGGGGGGGAACACCCTACGTGGCAACTGCCGCTTGAGGGCCCTGATGACAAAAAAGCCTATGTAGGCT